>CASBRB010000061.1 GCA_949127975.1 Oscillatoriales cyanobacterium PMM_0019
CTAAAAAATACTCTTCAAAATAAGCCGTGCAGCTCAGGTTACTGCCCAAATCCTTATCCCAATGCTCTTCGACATGATTAGATTGCTGTAGCAGCCGACTAATGCTGGCACAAAACCAGTGTAAGAAAGTATCCAGATTTTTGAACACCTCCCCATCCGCTCGCAGGAAATTTAACAACACCGTTCGGTAGCCCTGGCTTTCCGCCTGTTTAAACAGCTTAACCCGTAAATGATTTTGGCAGAATTAGTTGTGGGCTTCCAGCACCTCCAAACTGGGTTTTATTATATGGAAAAATATATTTTGGCTGTGTCGCTTGCTCTGTCTCAGTTTCAGACGCTTAGGCATATCTTTTAGCGCTGACGAGGCTATAGATATAATGACAACCTATCGAACTTTTGGTTTAATTGAGGTATAGGCATTTTATTGGTAGTGGCTATGTCTGGCACCCAATTAGATCGAGGCATCCCCTGTCAAGTTGACGGGGAAACAGTTTATTTAAACCCTAATTCGGCAGAAGGTAAGGCTTTGCGGCGTATTAGAGCGATAGATGCAGGGGAAGAAGCTGAACTCATAACAACTATCCGAGAAGGCGACTTGATAGACGAAGAAGCTTTGGATAAGTGGCTAACCGAGCGTGGCTGCCTGGAGGAGTATGTACCGTAAATGACTTTGGCTTCATCTGTATTCCTCCCACCTCGTCCATGTACCCAATTCTGGCATTGCCAACGGAAGTACGCCAATGTCAGGGCTGAGATTGCTCCTCGAAAGGAATAACATAAAAAAAAAAAATTGTCAACGCTCAGAATATCGATCGCAAAGTTCATCCGATCGCAAGTTACCAATTATTGAAGTGAGCGTTAAACTGACCGTTGCCATCTAAAGATTTTCTTAAGAAACTAGAAACATCAGGCAGAAGGAAACTTAGATATTGTGCCAAGTAAGGCAAATTTAAGGTGCATCGGAAAAATATTTATCTTACTCGCCTGAAGAAACCTGCTGGCTGTTTTGGCAATATGTAGTTTCTCAGTGCTAGGTTTGGTTTTTTGTCACGAATACCCTACAACCAAGGATTTTTTTATCCTTATCACTTATTGTAAGGAGAAATACTATGAAAAAGTTGACAGTATTGATAGCATCATTAGCCTTAGCAATTTATACTCAAGATGTAGCCAAGGCAGATACTACATTGTCTTGCACAACTAATGACCACAGAGTTGTAGTTGAACAAACTGGCTATTCTACATATAAGTACATAGCTTGGGATCGTGATAGTAATGAACCAAGCCTTGTTCTTAAAGGCGGTCATCGTGAACACAGCGGTGGTACAGGAGATTATCAGGTCACATCTTACATATTTTACAATGGAGATTACACTTATCAAGTATCTACTAACGGTCAAGTGGGAAATTTTAGTGTCATTGTTAGTCATGGAGGAGAACAAATATATAATCAAGAATGCAATTAAACCATTTGTTACTTAGGGTTGCGAAAGTGCTAGCTGAGTATCATAAAAAAACACGCTAAATAGTCCAGGACAGGTAAGGAATTATCATCAATGAAAGTCACAAATCTAATTGTATCGATTACTACTACTGCCTTATTAGGTATAGGTTTTACAACTTTTTTACCTATTAACTATTCCAAGGCTTTAGGTATCAAAAATGATGCTTGCGCTCAAAACGGATTTGAGCCTCACATTAGGGCAGAAACACGAAATTATTATATTTATATCTGCAGTCGTCAGGGTGGGGAAGGAGTTTATTTTGGGCAACCAAAAGATCAATCAGATGGGATTGGTCCTATTTATGGTAGCTTTGAAAAATCAAATGATACAGGTCGATGGCGATGGGTTTTCCCGAACGGTAACTACAGCTATAGTGTCAACGATAAGTATCTTGTTGTTACTAAAAATGACGAAGTTATTCTACGAGAAAAAATCCTCTCATATGATGACATAAATGAATAGCGTTCCTAACCATTCGCATGAGTAACAGAGTCCAGAAGTGTTAGGCGATCGCGCTCAGTCGCAAGATTTAGGAGTCATTCACCCAAAGGCGTAACGCTTCCGACTTCACCGATTAGAAGTTTTTTAACTTGTACATTTTTATAAGGAGTACACAGAATGAGTCCTCAAAAACTCATCAGTGCATCCAGGAAAAGGCTCATTATTACTCATTCCCAGGCAGAGCCTGAGCCTGGGAATGATTACAGGGAGGCTCTACTTCCAGTTTTATTGTACTTGTGATTATTGCATCCCTGACAAGCCAAAGCTAAGTTATCCATATTAGTTTCTCCTCCTTGGCTTCTGGGAAAAATATGTTCTACCGAGAATGGTTGAATAGCTTGCGCGCGCTTGACTTTGGCAATACTCGCAGCAGCCAAAGGCGCGTTCGGCTACAGCTTTTTGAAGCTGAGCTGTAACTCGGCTCTCAGGCATAACTTTCCTGCTTTATACCTAAATTTTCCATTAAGAAAGCGATCGATATTTTACGGAGACGCGCCAACTCTGCCAAATATCCTATCCGTTTCGCTTCCAGCCTTTCTATCTGTTCGGTTAATTGGATTAACTGGCTATGCTCTTCTGGCGTCAGTGTTTCAGCTTGTCGTTTAGCAATTAATTCGTTATAGTGCTTCATGTCTACAGGAATACCACGATTAATTTTTAGCAACAACTCAGCTTCAGTTTGGGGTAGACTGGGGGCTTGGCGCTGTGCCTGTAGCAGCAAAACTTCAGATACAAATCGTTCTAAATCGGGCAGACTTAATTGCTCAACAGCCTTGAGCAACTCTTCTAGTGACAGTTGTACTTCTACTTGAATTGTGGGCATTTTTCCCATACCGCCATATTAGGGGATATATTATAACATTGGAACGAGTAAGCGGGTAGGCACCATTAAACACAACACTTTGGGCAGCTTTGGCGCTGTCCTGTGTCAGAAAGCAGGTTTCTTAAGTTGACTTTATTTACGCCTACCCGCTTAGATTGTAGGTTGGGTTTCGCTATCGCTCAACCCAACACATTTCTCGTTCCCAGGCTCAGCCACAGGCTCGTCATGACTTGAGATGGGGTCAGGCGGCTGACGTTATGGAGAGAATGAAAGAAAAAGCTGTAAGGACAAGGGCAGAGCTTAAGAACGAGAATGGATTTCTATAGGTTTTTAGAAGCGGTTCTTTCTGGATTTCGGTAGTCTAGACTCAAATTTTGGCAACCCAACCTGAAAAGTAGGGTTATTACTACACCAAAGTTCGGTTCTCACGACTTACCACTACTGGGAATGGTGTTACATTGATAAAGCGGTGAAGGAAAGCAAAGCGAAAGCGGAGCGACCGAAGCCCGCCTGAACCTGGAAAATATAATAGTTTGAAAGTAAAGATAGCACAAAGCCTCGTCAAAAAACAATAGTTTGATGGGTGAATGGGGGAAACTCCTTTAGCCTAAAAAACGAAAGATGAATTTCGGGAAAATTGTTTTCCACAAAGAGAGGCGTTAATTGTAACGTTTCTACAAAATGGAGAGTTTGATCCTGGCTCAGGATGAACGCTGGCGGTATGCTTAACACATGCAAGTCGAACGGGAGTATTTATACTCTAGTGGCGGACGGGTGAGTAACGCGTGAGAATC
>CASBRB010000062.1 GCA_949127975.1 Oscillatoriales cyanobacterium PMM_0019
AGTGCCTGAAACGCTGGTTTGGTTACCATAAAATCTGTCGGTGCTGCTATCGCTTCAATTCCCTGATTGCGGAATATCAGGAGCGCTCGTGGCATATGTATAGCAGACGTCACCAGCAATACACGACGGATTTGCTGAGTTTTTAAAATTTGCCGTACATTGACAGCATTTTGATATGTGTTGAGCGAGTTAGGATCTTGAATTATAGCAGATCTAGGAACGCCCAATTCTGGCAAAATTGCCGCCATGTCCGCCGACTCCGGCTGTGCATTGCTCAACCAGTCAATCCGCCCACCGCTAGCAATCACCAAGGGAGCCTTGCCTTCACGGTACAATTGGGCAGCAAACAGCAGGCGGGGACCTGCTTTGCTTAAATCAACCGTTTGTTTAGCTGAGTAATCAGGTTTGGTATCACCACCTAAAATTATAATGGCTTGGGCTACAGGTAATTCTGCTGGTGGAATATTTTGCCATTCGAGCAGGAGGACCAACCAGCTAGCCATCAGTCCATTACTCCCCAGTAGCAAAACTATCAGCGCCCAAGCTACCCATACCCCTGCTCGGCGAGGATGTTTCCGCATTACTACCAAGCCTACAATCATCAACAAACAAGCTAACCCTAATGGGTAGAAAAATAAGGGTAACAGCTTCGACAGAAATAAAAACATTAGGAATCAAGTAATTTTGGATTTTGGGTTTTAGATTTTACAGTACTGTCGGGAGCCATTCCTAATTACGGTAATTTGGCTGCTTTGACAAATTTTGAGCTACTCATAGAGCTGGGACTAAAATTTAACCCGCCCAGAAATTTATTTCTGGAGTTCAAGCTAATGTCCATTAAAATGGACTAAAATTATTCTCCTTTTATTTAGGCGATCGACACGGCTGCAATCCGCTGTAATGTTGGGTTTCGTACCTCAACCCAACCTACAACTCTACAACGCTGCAATCCGCTGTAATGTTGGGTTTCGTACCTCAACCCAACCTACAACTCTACATTCCGCTGTAATGTTGGGTTTCGTACCTCAACCCAACCTACAACTCTACATATAGCGGTTCGTAGGGGCAATTCCCCTGTGATTGCCCTATATATGCTTAGGAGTTTTTTCTAAATAACCAGCTAGGCAATTTTTGACGTATTTTGTGGCGACGGTATTTTTTTATTTTAGCATCTCTCTTAAGTTTTGCTAAACGAAATCCACTTAATTTGGAATAAATTCCTGCGGGTTTTTCAGTTATGGCTGACTGTGGTTTTCGGGGTTCATCTTTACTTTTCCAAAAGGCAACCACCCAGGCACCAGCTAATCCACCGATCGCTCCAAGCAAAATACTCATGGGTATCGAATACCCCAAGAATAAAAAAGAAAACATAAAAAACAACCAGAGTTTCAGACCAGCTAAAACACCGTCAGCAATTCCGGATGAGGTTTTTTTAGGATCTTTATTAGTCATCAAATTTTATACTATTTTGCGCATAGATATGTAATTTACTGTTAGTAGTAGTAAACAATCAACCGTCAACGACACCTTCAGTACTGTAGCACTGCCGCTACATATAGCGTAGGGGCAATCCCCCTGTGGTTGCCCCAAGTCGTGTTACCACATTACCTTCAGACTTTTAATTGTGCTTCCCAGTCTTGGGTAGTGTCTAGATTAGTCACTAATGGTTGTTCGCTTGGTGTAAAAGGTTCAGTTGCGGCTTGTTGTGAAGCTAGCAAGTCAGGGGTGGCGTCAGCAATATCGCCAGTACGCATAGAAAGCCGATCGCGCAATACTGATTCTGGTGCGGTACAATGAAAGATTTGCAGTGGCAGTTGGTGATGTTGAGCTTGAGCTAAAGCCTCCTGTCGCAATTGTAAGCGATCGTACTTGGCATCTAAAATCACCGGAAAGCCCACAGATGCCAGCTTAATGCCTAATTCTAATAGACGCCCATAAGTTTTTGCCGTCATCTCCGACGTATACAGACTTGCTTCACCCTTTTGTTCTAGGGGAACACCTCCGAGATGTTTCCGCACCGCATCCGAGCGAATGTGAATTGCCCCCATGCGCCGAGCTAGCTGCCGTGCTACTGTACTCTTACCAGAACCAGATAAACCGGACATCAGAATCAGGCGTCCTTGCTGAGAGCTAGTATACTCCCAAGCTAGCTTATAGTAGTGAGCCGCAGCTGTGGTAGCTGCCTCTTTATCGGCTTTGGGAACGCCAGGATCGTCTAACAAGAAAGAAGTCACCTTCGCCCGGACATAAGCCTGACGGCTCAAATACAAAGGAAGTACTTGTAAACCTTCCCAGTCGCCTGTTTGCTCAACGTATGTGTTCAAAAACACATTGCCTAAGTCTTTACGCTCCCGTGCCTCTAAATCCATCACCGCAAAGGCAATATCATACATTACATCGACAAAGCGAAACGGCTCATTAAATTCAATACAATCAAACAGCAGAATTTTGTCTTGCCATCGACAAATATTTCTTAAATGCAAATCACCGTGGCATTCCCGAATATAATTGTTTGCGATCCTGCTAGTAAAAAGTGACTGTCGATCGGCAAAGAAGGCGTCTGTAAATTGCTTAGTTTCGTCGTACTGTGACTGAGTTTGAGGACCACCAATATATTTTTCAGTTT
Organism: Oscillatoriales cyanobacterium PMM_0019; assembly: GCA_949127975.1. Classification (GTDB taxonomy): domain Bacteria; phylum Cyanobacteriota; class Cyanobacteriia; order Cyanobacteriales; family CASBRB01; genus CASBRB01. The sequence continues at coordinate 2,627 of CASBRB010000062.1, forward strand.
GCTGGTAGTTTTCGTCAATCGCCGCCCGAACTTGAGGAATTTCCCCAAAACTGCGAATGTAGTCATTCGTTTGTGCCACGGCATGGAATTTAGCGACAACCCGCCCTAGTTCTTCCATGTGTGTTTCCGTCAGTTTGCCCTGCTCGAACATAGTGATGAACAAGCTTTCTTGGGGAAACTGGCGCATTTTGAGGGCGTATTCTACCGGATTGCCAGCCTTATCTAGTTTATAGTTAGAGCCATCTTGGGTGATGGGTAGAACTTCCAGGTAAAGCTCAGACGCCCCCCTTTGATTCAGCCGGATTTCTTCAGCACAAAAATGCTGCCGTTTGTCTAAGGTTGAGAAATCCAAAAAGCCAAAATTAACTGGCTTTTTTAGCTTATAGACATAATCCCCAGTCAGCAGTACATAGGAAATATGAGTTTGAATGAGCTGAATCGGTTCTGTCACCGGATGGGGATAGAATTGGCTCTGCAACATTTGCTGAATCAACGGTGGAATAGAAACTTCTGACATTTGCTCTCAGTAGTTGATAATTGTTAAGATTGTTGTGTAATTTGAAGAAAACTACCTAAATCATACAGTACTGTAGCACTGCCTCTATATAGCAAGTCTAAATCATTTATAAAAATACCCTCACCCCCAACCCCTCTCCCAAAGGGGGAGAGGGGAGTAAGAAAATTTTACATCTCAAATGGAATTGCTATATATAGCGGGTTCGTAGGGGCAAACCCCCTGTGGTTGCCCCTATATATGCCAGTGTGCTACAGTACTGTCATAGTAGCGATCGCCCCAGCAACAGACTTGGCGTATTTTGTCATCGCCTGATATCAAAGAGGGAGAGGGAGAGGTAGGAATAAGGATTTTGAGAAGAGAAAACTAATCTCATGGTTTTTCACTCCCCTCTCCCTCTCCCTCTTAGGGGAGTGGCTCAAGCAGAGCATCAGAAGGTATCTAATTAGGTATCAGCACTGTGTCAATGATGTGGATAATACCATTATCTGCCTCAACATCTGGAGTAACTACTGTAGCGTCATTCACCTTAACACCGCTCGAAGCATCGATTTTGAGGGTTGAACCTTCAACTGTGGTAGCTGAGTCAAGTTTTACTACATCAGCCGCCATTACTTTGCCAGAGACGACATGATACTCCAACACCTTTCTGAGTTTGAGGATATCCGTTAGCAGTGCTTCAACAGTCCCTGATGGCAACTTAGAAAAAGCCTCATCAGTTGGAGCAAAGACAGTGAATGGTCCTGGTCCCTTGAGCGCGGTATCAAGCCCAGCTGCGGTGATAGCGGCCACTAGGGTGTTAAAAGTACCAGCGTTAATTGCAGTATCTACGATATCAGGCATGAGTATTACCTTAATTAGTAAGGAGATTTGTTGACACTCCACTCACTAAACTTGCGTTATAGTGAGGAATTCTTGGTTCAACGAGTCATTATATGTCATTTCGACGACGAGAAATTGACACTCCCCCGGTTTCTAACCGGGGGAGTGTCAATCCGTAAGAGTTTTACGCAGATGCTTCGCCCTCTGCGGCAGCCTCGCTCACTTGTGGAGGCAAGATAGTAACAACGGGTTGCTCTGGCTCATTAAGAGCGGTGATACCTTCTGGCAAAACTATTTGATTAACCAGTAAAGCATCACCAACGTGTAATCCAGAGATATTAATTTCAATGGCATCTGGGATCTTATCCGGCGGACACGCTACCTGAAGTGCCGTGATTACTGAGTCTAAAATTCCACCTTCTAGCTTAACGCCCACTGCCTCTCCTACAAAATGCAGGGGTACTTCTACGGTGATACTACCGTGAGTAGCGATCGCAAAAAAGCTTAGGTGATATGGATGGTTTTTCCAGGGATGAACTTGAACTTCCCTGAGTAGGGTTTTACCACTCCAGGGAATATCAGTAACATTGAGCTGGATCAAGGTATTATTAACCGAAGCTTTTTTGAGCAGGTGTGTAGCTGTTTTTGCTTGGACGGTTAGGGCAATAGATTCGGTACCTTGATGACCGTATAATACCGCAGGAATTAAGCCAGCACGACGTAAGGCTCTAGGGTTAATTCCTGCTTCTCGCTGTGTACATTCAATCGTGAGTTCCATTTTGGGCTTGGGATTTGCGATACTAAACTTTACATTTGAGAGGTTGGGGTGCCATTGACGTGCAACAGCGCTCGTTTGGGACCGTGAATTGGGTCTTCGACGATAATTGTTTGGTCACGACTGGCACCAAGTGAGATAATGGCGATCGGGACTTCCATTAACTCTGCCAAGAATTTGAGATAGTCCAGAGCCTGCTTGGGTAAATCTGCCAAAGAGCGGCAGTCAGTAGTCGAGCGTTGCCAACCAGGCAGAGTTTTATAAATAGGCTGACAACGAGCCAGAAGGCGAGAAGAGTTGGGAAAATCTTTGCGTTCAGAGCCGTCGATGGAGTAGGCAACGCAGACTTGGATTTCTTCTAACTCGTCCAAAACATCAAGTTTAGTGATGGCAAGACAGTCTAAGCCGTTAATCCGGACAGCATAACGACCAATCACCCCATCGAACCAGCCACAACGCCGTTTACGACCTGTGGTGGTGCCAAATTCAGCACCACGGGAACACAGCAACTCCCCCACTTTATCCTTAGTTTCCGTGGGAAACGGTCCCTCTCCTACTCGCGTAGTGTATGCCTTCGCCACACCAATCACGCGATCGATCATCGTCGGTCCCACACCTGTACCCACGCAAGCCCCACCAGCAACCGGGTTAGAGGAAGTAACATAAGGATAAGTGCCGTGATCCAAGTCTAGCAGTGTTCCTTGTGCCCCTTCAAACAGAATATTGCGTCGCCGTAGGATAGCGTCGTAAATCATCAAGGAAGTATCTACCACATGGGGACGCAAGCGTTCAGCATACCCCAAGTATTCATCAATCACCTTTTCTGGATCGAGGGGTGGCAGATTATAAAGCTTTTCCAGAATGAGGTTTTTATGGTTAACAGTCCAGCGCAACTGTTTTTTCAGCCCATCTGGTTCCATTAAATCTTGGATGCGGATGCCTGTTCGCTCCGACTTGTCGGCATAAGTCGGACCTATACCACGTCCGGTAGTCCCAATTTTGTGGTTACCTCGCCGCTCCTCCGATGCCTGGTCAATTAACCTATGGTAGGGCATCGTGACGTGAGCTGTTTGAGAGATGAGCAGATTGCCTATGGGGATATTTAGGGCTTCTAGCTGGTTTAGTTCTTCAATTAGAACCTTTGGATCGATGACAGTCCCACAACCAATAATGCAATCTGTGTCTGGATATAAGATTCCGGAGGGTATCAGGTGTAACTTAAAAGTCTGACCCTGAACGACTACTGTGTGCCCAGCGTTAACCCCCCCTTGGTAACGCACGACCACATCTGCTGATTTGCTAAGCAAATCAGTAATCTTACCTTTTCCTTCATCGCCCCACTGGGCACCAATTACAACGACGTTAGCCAAGGGTTTATTAAAATAGCTAAAGTTTACACAAACTAATATTATCAGCACATTCCACTACAGATGTCAAGTGGTAGCCAGGAATTTGTTGGTAAGCCACTGGGATGTAATATATATGACAGCTCTATTTAGAGGAGGAGCTCTATTTCCTCGCTTAGTTGGTACATCAAGCTACCTTTGGCGTCTTTAGGTTTGTTGACATTGGGGGCAACTAGCCTACAGGCGGCAACGATTACGCAATTGCCTTCAGTTGTAAAAACTGACAAGGCAACGGCTCATCGACAGACTAGCACGTTGGGCAAACCCGATAACGCCACACAGCCTGTGTTGATTGCTGCGCCCGAAAACTTTAACCCTAGCCTGCGAGTCGTGCCGCCACCGCCACCAC
>CASBRB010000063.1 GCA_949127975.1 Oscillatoriales cyanobacterium PMM_0019
CCCCACCTGACAAGGGTAGGTTTTTAACATTTGGGATGAGATAAGACAAGGCGGACAAGGCGGACAAGGTGGACAAGGTGGACAAGGTAGACAAGGTAGACAAGGTAGAATATTTTACTTACTCGTCCTCTTTGTCATCAGTCGTAAGAAGTAGATTGGCAGGATTTGTCCACGATTTTTGACTTTGAACCTCCTTGTCTACTTTCCTTCCTTGTCATCCTTGTCTCGTTACTACCCATTTGTAAAAAACCTACCCTTGTGAGATACCCCCCACACCCAGTCTGCGTAAGTCCTGTGGGCAAGAAAATATTTAGGTACATATACTCAGCAATTTGTTCGTCTTGAGCAGTTTTGCTGGGTCGTAGCTGATAAAACTAGCTTAATCCTCTAAAACACCGACTCAGTCATCAGGTGGCTGGTAGTAGTGAATGGGCCCTAGTCTACTCAATACTACATCAACTGTCGCTCTAGTGGCTGATGGTTGATATCTGTGGAACTTTAGAGGATTTTTTTCCATCTTGTGGTGCAGCAGAATTACTTAATTAGGATGATGGTAATTTTGTCAACCTATTGTTATATTTTTTAATAAAGAGGGAGACAACACCGACTCACAGGCCCATCAGCCTTACTTCGGCAGTCTGCACCACACCAACCAATGACTCTGGCGTTCTCAAATAGGAGTTACCCATGTCTCAACCTATCGAACTGTCTTTAGAACAACAATTCAGCATCCGTTCCTTTGAAACCCAAGTGGAGCGGATGAGCCGCGAGCAAGCTCAGGACTTTTTGGTGAAGCTTTATCAACAAATGGTGGTGCGCGAAGCTACCTACAAGCAGCTACTGAAGCACCAATGGGGTTTAGAGCCCATACCTAACTTTGAATAACGCTCGCTTGTTGTAGTGGGCGACCTCCTTCTCTTGCTTTGTTCCTCGGAAGAAAGGAGCTGGGGATGCTGGGGCGTCAACTTCAACTTCTGCTGCGTCCATATTTGTGGCGCTACTGATTCATGAGCAGATTTATAATTAATTCTTTTGCCACATATAGCAAGTCTAAATCATTTATAAAAATACCCTCACCCCCAACCCCTCTCCCAAAGGGGGAGAGGGGAGTAAGAAAATTTCACATCTCAAATGGAATTGCTATATTTGATTAACTGAACAGCAATATTAATGACCTTATCCTGAAATATTGGATAGATAATTTGGCTCGATAGCTGACAGTTTCATTAGAATCTTTGGTTTCAGCTTTTCATACTCATGTTTCAACAAGGTTTTACTCATTACCGACAGGCTAGCTGATTCCAACATTTTGCTAGTATTAGCCCAGTCTTTCAGCAGTTGGCATTGAGCCGGAGCAATAGTTAAGGGTACAACATTGGCACAGCGCTGGGGTTCTTCCAGATCAAAGAACAACATCCGGTAAGTTCCAGTTTCTCCCATAATTCTGGTTATTTTCTGACCAAAAGGCGTTTTAAGATCCAAATAGCAAGGTAACCAACGGGCACCGTGTTTTTGGTTGTGCAGGACGTTAATCCACAACATCATGGGGTGGGGAGATGTTATAAATAAAAACTGGTTGTAGCGAGTGCTAAAAAGGTAATTTGCCAGGTCTGTTTTCGACAGCATTATCCAAAGCGTTGCCAATACCTGTTCGCGAGTGGAGAGAAGATAGGGAAAGACAATTTCTGCCTGGGGTTTGTCTTTCGGCCAGGAAGTCAAATGACAGATTTCATCTAGTGAAGAAGCAATGGATTGTTTTTGTTTAACGACAACTGGGAGGTTGGAGGGAGTTTTTGTAGTCAGCTTAGATTTTCGGCTATTACCGTAGCTTGATTCCAGAGTTTCTAAAATCTCCAGGATAACATTTGCGCTTTTGGGGCGAGAATTCGGTACTTTGGCTAAACAACTTAAAACTAAATCTTTTAACTCAGTCGGCAATTTCAAATCCTGATTAAACGACTCGAAAGATCTTGGTGGTTGGTAGTGATGCGCTTTATACCAGCCTTCAAGTGAGTTAGTCTCTGCCATAAGGGGCTTCACGTCTGTCAGCATCTCATACATGATCACCCCTAGACTGTAAATATCTGAACGATTGTCTAATTCCTTGCCCTCCATTTGTTCTGGCGAACAATACGCTGGTGTGCCGACAAAGGACTTACTCTGGGCTTCCGACTCAATTGTGGCAATTCCAAAGTCGAGAATTTTGACTAACTCTCCTAAAGACGGATCTTGTGTTACCACAATGTTGCTAGGCTTAATATCCCGATGAATAATTGGACAAAGAGTGTTTTCGATCGGGATGCCATTATGAGCGCATTGCAGCCCTAAACAAATTTGACGAGTAAGACTGAGAAACCGAGGCAAGGGCATAGATTCTTCCTTGAGCAAATTTTTTAGGCTCTTACCTGGCAGATATTCCATGACGTAGTAAGGAATTTCCGTTTCGTCCACCCCATAGTCGCGAACGCGAACAATGTGAATGCTTTTCTCACCTAACAAAGCGCAAATTGTAGCTTCTCGCGCGAAGCTATCGCGCCTTTTCGGATTCAAGAGGGCGTGGGAGAGAAACTTAACCGCAACAATGACACCTCCGAGTAACATATCCTTAGCTTGATAAATCTTACCCATTGCACCTTTGCCTACCAAATCTATGAGTTGATAGCGGTTGGCGAGTATGCGACCATTATTAGGGTCTGTCATCATTTTTTCTGCGCCAAAATTGGTTGAGGTTTTATAGAATTAAAGCGAGACGCTCGTGCCAAAATGGCTTTTTACACATTTGGGATGCTCCCGTCTATTTGACGCTCCAGTCTTGCCTCCATAGTGCTGGTTAAATAATTAACCGCTATCAGCCCACTGGAAGAAGAGTAGGTGTTGTCGTTCAACCGATAGAAGGTTTCAAAGCCGTTCCTCCGTTGGCGATCGCCCAGCACCCAGTAACGCTGTACGATCGAGTCTAGCCCTACCCAACCCTCGCCTTCAACCCGACCCAAAATACTGTGCTGTAGAACAAAGCTATAATGGCGATCGCCGCTATCAAAGTGTCCTCTATATTGAAAAGAAATCTCTTCGTGTTCGCCACCCGGAAAGACTAGCTTAGTTACCATTGTGAACCAGTTTTCTCGACCCCACCCTACTAAAGTTTTACCTTTGACAGCTATTGGCATCTGGTTCCGCTCCAGCCAATTTCCGTGAAGCGTCCAGCGTCCTGGTTCCAACAAAAAAGAGTGTTCCACGTTTGTCCCCTTGCTCAGAATATGCAACACCGCCCACACCATTCCTCTATATCAGGCTCAGGAGTAGGCGGTAGCAAAAATGATAAGAATCTTGTCAAACCCTGAGAATTAAGCTTGGCAGCGGAGGACTGCAAGACAACTAATACTTTGCTTGGTCATCAACGCTACACTCAATTATAACCTTAAGAAGTATCCTCGTTGAATTACGCCATTTAGCTGATTAGCTTAAGTTAGGGATGATGGATATCCCCAAGCAGTAACGACTGTCGGGCACCAGTGACTTGGGGCAGGTTGCCAGTAATGCCCAGATGACGCCAGTAAGCTAGAACGGCAAAAGCTAGAGCTTCTTTGAAATCTGCACTCAAACCAACTTCATCCGTTGTCAGCACTGACACCCCTGCCATCAGTGCTTGCAGCCGTTGTTTCAAGTAAAGATTGCGGCTGCCGCCGCCACACAATAGCACCTCGTCGGGCATTCCAGGTAGAAAGTTTTTGTAGCTGTCAACAATGGAAGCGGCAGTTAGCTCGGTTAAAGTTGCTAGTAAATCAGCTTCCTTGAGCTGGAAAGCTTGGGCATCCGCCAAACACTGTTGGAAATAGTCAAAACCAAACAACTCCCGCCCAGTAGATTTTGGTGGGGTGGTGCGGAAAAATTCTTGTTGCAGCCATCGCTCTACTAGGGTGTTACAGGGAGTGCCAGTGCTTGCCCATCTGCCATCAGCGTCGTAGGTAAGGCTGCCGTTGGTTAAATGCTGCACTGCTAAGTCTAGCAAGGTATTGCCAGGACCAGTATCCCAACCCCTGATGCTGCTAATATCAGTTTGGTTTTGCGCTGGTAAATAGGTGACATTGCCAATACCACCAATGTTTTGAATGCACCGATGCCTTGTAGGATGTCCCAGGAGATAAGCATCTACTTTAGGCACCATCGGGGCACCTTGTCCACCAGCAGCAATGTCATTAGCTCGAAAGTTGCTCACAGTCAAGATACCGCTGAGCTGAGCAATTAAAGCACCTCTACCGAGTTGTAAGCTGTAACCCAGTTGAGGGGAGTGGAGCAGATTTTTACCCTGCTTCCCCTGCTCTAGATTAGGGGGGCGATGGTAGACGGTTTGTCCGTGGGAACCAATCAACTCGGGGGTATAGCCTTTGCTAATCGCCAGGGCGGCTTGGGTGAATTCGTAGGCTAACGCATCATCTAACTCAGCTAACTCTGCGATAGAAATAGCCGCACCAGCGCAGACATCCAAAATTTGCTTTCTCAGGGCAGTTGGGTAGGGGGTTGTTGCCGCCGCCAGCACCTCCACCCGCAAGTCAACCTCTGTACCAGTAATTTCTACTAAGGCGGCATCAATGCCATCAACTGACGTACCGCTAATCAAACCGATTACACATGTCATGTTACGGAAAACACTATTTGCTGTTTATTCATCATAAAATTATGTAGCCAGACAGAGGAACTATTTGGTATTTCAGGTAATGTATTAGCAATGTCAATTTACACCACAAAAAAGTGCCATGCCAATTCGGATCAAAAAATATAGTATATGGGAGCAGCTAATCCGAGGAGCGCCTCTGGCAGTTATGCTTGGCGCTGCGCTTTATATCATCTACAGACTGGTGCCTGTCCTCGAACTGCTGTCGGTGGCGGTGCTTTTAGCGGTGGTGTTGAGAACTCTTTTGCTCTGGTTGGAGATAGTTGTCAAAGTACGCTGGCTCGCGGTGTTGGTACTGGTAACTCTTATGGCTGGGGTTGGGGCATTTCTCTTGCTAGTGGTAGTTCCTAACTTGGTGGAGGAGACTCAACTTCTGCTGACAACACTGCCGAACTACATCAACTCGTTAATCACGTTATCTCAGAAGCTGCACCGTCAAACAAGCTTTTTCCCCGATCTATCCCAAGGTTTGTCGCAACTGAGGGGCTTTTTTAACCAAGCAGTTGGTATATTTCCATCTCTCTTAAGAGAGACTTTTACTGTCAGCATTGAAGCGATCGCTACCCTGATTTTAGCCTTGTACATAGCTTACGACCCGGCTTCTATGGTGGCAGGGTTTTTACGACTGATACCGCGCAGTCAACACCAGAGAACGAACAGGATTCTTGCGTCAGCAGAAGTCAAACTACGTGGCTGGATATTCGGTACAGTAATTGCCATGCTGATCATTGGTGTAGGCGCAGCACTCGGACTCTGGATTTTGGGCATACCCTTGTTCCTCTCCTTTGGCTTCATAGCTGGTTTTTTGGAAGTTATTCCTTACTTTGGTTCAATTATGGGTACGGCATTACCGGCGATCGTAGCACTTACCATCTCACCGATAAAAGCATTATTCGTTCTTGGGTTATTCTTGATTTTGAACCAAGTAGACGCTCACATTGTTCAGCCATTGGTAATGAGCCGACAGGTAAGCTTGCACCCAGTAATGGTAATCCTTGCCTTTTTAGTCATGGGTGAACTATTAGGAATCATCGGTTTACTCGTGGCAGTTCCCGCCGCTGCCGTTTTAGTAACTATATTAGACGAGTTTACCTCGAAGGAGCCTTTTGAAAAACCAGCACCTGCCGCAGAACCCCCACCTCTTGATGAAAATCCGGTTTAGAGTATCGATGGGCGTTAACAAGGGCTGTAATTGTAGCCTGCATCTGCTCGATTATTGTTTTAAGCGATCGAGTTCATCCAACGGCAAACTCAGTAAATTGTCGCTTGAAGGGAGAATGAAACGCTAGTACAATTTCTCCTTTAGGCACGCCTCGTTCCAGCAGTTCATTGGCAATGCCGCCTTCTGTACCGTCATGTTGAATCCAGATTTTTTCGTTCTTAATATCCAAATGTAAAACACAGCCGTAGACGCGGCGTTTGTTTGACCAACCTACATGAACGACTTGGTAGCGATCGCGCACTGTATCGAAAATAACTTCTGTCTCAAGATCTTCGTTACCGAAGTTGATTTCGCTATATGCCTGTAATAGATCTTGAATCAGTTGACGGTAGCGATCTATTTTTGCCATTTGACAATGACCTCCTGTTCTGGTTCGTAGACAATCATACCAAATCCGGGTATAATACCCCCCTTATCCTTTGCTCGTTCCCGGGCTCTGCCTGGGAACGGACTATTGTCGGCTCTGCCGACAGTCATAGGTATGCACTCGCTACCGAGGTTAGTGCCATGAATCGGGAGGCAGAGCCTCGTTTATGCGTTACCAGGCAGAGCCTGGTAACGAGAAAAAGGGGGTAGCTAACCCGGATTTGGTATCAGCCGTTCTTGTAGGGTGCGTTAATGAAATGTAACACCATAATTATGCTAATTTTCGGTGCGTTACGCTGACGCTAACACACCCTACTCAATGCCATTTGACACTGACCTCCTGTTCTGGTTCGTAGACAATCAATAGAACTTGGTAACTTAAAAACGCTCCACACCTTTAAACTGCTTCACACTATCAGCCCTTGCCCCTTCGCCACAGGTGCGGGGGGTTGGGAAAATTTTACCCGGATTCGCTAAACCCTTGGGATTAAAAACTTGGCGCACCCATTGCATAGTTTCTAAATCAGCCTCACTAAACATTTCCGGCATATAGCAACGCTTATCTGCACCAATGCCGTGTTCTCCAGAAATGCTACCGCCTACTTTTACGCAGAGCTTAAGAATCTCTCCGCCTAATGCTTCAACTTTTTCCAAGGCACCTGGAACTGAATTATCGTAAAGAATCAGTGGGTGGAGATTACCATCTCCGGCGTGAAAAACATTGGCAACGTAATAGCCGTATTTCTGACCTAAAGCTTCAATCTCTTTGAGGACAAATGATAATTGGGTACGGGGGATTACACCATCTTGAACATAGTAATCAGGGCTGAGTTTACCCATAGCTGCAAATGCTGCTTTGCGCCCTTTCCATAATTTTAGGCGGGTTTCTGGATCGTTAGCTGTGGTGATGCTACGTGCCCCATTATGTTGGCAAATTTTTGCTATGCGCTGTTTATTAGTTACTACTTCTACTTCTAGCCCATCTACTTCTACCAGCAGAATTGCTCCAGCATCTCTGGGATAACACCCAGTTGCTACCACATCTTCAACGGCGTTGATGCTGAGGTTATCCATCATCTCCATGCCACCTGGAATAATCCCAGCGCTGATAATGTCGGAAACAGCACCACCTGCTTCTTCCACAGTGTTAAAATCAGCTAATAGAACGCAAATTGATTCAGGGGTTTTGAGAATTCGCAGGGTAATTTCTGTGGCGATGCCCAGTGTGCCTTCGGAACCGACAAATACACCTGTAAGATCGTAACCGGGCATTTCAGGAATTTGTCCCCCCACATCTACAATTGAACCATCGGGAAGCACAAGTTTTAACCCTAAAACGTGGTTGGTGGTAACACCATATTTTAGGCAATGAACGCCGCCGGAGTTTTCAGCTACATTGCCGCCTATAGAGCAGATAATTTGGCTGGAAGGATCTGGAGCGTAGAAAAACCCAGCACCGCTGACTGCTTGAGTTACCCAGTTGTTAATTATTCCAGGTTGCACTACAACTCGGTGGTTTTCTAAGTCAATGTCAAGAATTTTCCGCATCAAGGAGGTAACGATGAGTACACAGTTTTCTACTGGCAAAGCGCCACCAGATAAACCTGTACCAGCGCCTCTGGTAACGAAGGGGACAGAATGGCGAGAGCATATTTTCACCACCTCTGCCACTTGTTCGGTAGTTCTGGGCAACACTACCACCCCTGGGCGTTGTCGATAGCTCGTCAAACCATCACACTCGTAGGTAATTAATTCTTCACGACGCTGCATGACGCCGTTTTTACCCACGAGGGCAACAAATTCTTTGATGAGTGGTTGCCAGTTACGTTGTTGTTTTTCTTGGGCGATCATTGGTGGTTTCCTGAAAAATAGCTTTGGTAGTGGGCGTGAACTCCCAAAATTCTAGTTGTTTCGGCTGGCGTGATGTACTCATCAGTCATGGAAGGTTGAAAAGGTTGTGTCCACCCTTTCATCCTACTTCGCCACGTTGGAGTGCTGTCAAGTATATTGCTGACGATCAAGGATTAGCCCATCTAGTCGATGCTCTTAACTGGGCTGTAGGACAGTGACAAAAAATTCTGACATAGCTTGACAATACCTGACATGATAAGTTATATTATAGCCTCGTAGAGTTTTGAGGAAGAGTGAGAGGATTCCAGCCAAAACTGCCTCATGTCTACAGGTTGATAGACATAAGCACAGTTGGAGCTTCTGGAATGCTCTCGGTAAGAAGCTCAAAGGTGTACGCCGTCACGCTTATTACCAATTTAGAGATTCTAACAGGATAGTAGAGGTCATCCGGTTGCGCGAGTTGGAGTTGTCAAAAAACTCTAATAGACGTGGCAGGAAGCCACAAGGCACTTCTATTCGTGGGATGAGAAGCCCACGCTCAAATCGTAAGTAGAACTGCTCGACTTACGTGCCATGTCAGGTAAAGTCATGGTTTCAAGGAGCGGCAAGGAGGATGTTATTTTGCCGTCTAAAATCGGAGGCGATGGCACAGCAGCCTCGAATTCGTCAATGTCAACCTCATGATGCTCTGCTTGGATGCTGCATCGTTCGGCGCTGTAAACATAGACTCCTCCTGTCTCAATTTTATAGACCCAGGCGTGGATATTGAGTTGACCACTGTAAAGTTTGGCATGGATGATGGGGTAAGTGCGCAGGTTGTCAATCTGGGTGAGGACGTTCTCCTCAATCGCGACTGTCAAGAGATCTTCGCCCTCATACCCCTTGTAGTTTTCCTTAAGGAGCTGGCGGGTGCCCTCTGCATACTTTAACCAGTCGCGAACCAAAGGCATTTCTTCAGTGAGATTGTCCAGTTGCAGGAGTCCCTTTATAGCTCCACAGTGGGAGTGACCGCAGACAATAATATCTCTAATGCCTAAAGCTTTGATAGCGTACTCAATGGTAGCGCCCTCGCCGCCATTGGTTGCACCATAGGGTGGTATGATGTTACCAGCATTGCGGATAATAAAAAGTTCACCAGGCTCGGTTTGAGTAATCAGATTTGGATCGATCCGGGAGTCAGAGCAAGTAATGAAGAGGATTCTGGGGTGCTGCCCCATAGCCAGTTGCTCGAACATCTCCCGGTGTGAGCTGAAGTAGTTGGTTTGGAACTGGTGCAAACCCTTAAGTATCTTACGCATTTGGCGCATTTTTCCTTATATAGCAACAACACCCATTATTTTAAATGACCAAAGAAAATTAAGTATCCGTTGCTACTATTATAAAGGTTGGAGTTGTCTGGTTGATCGCCTGCTTACTGAAATAGCGATCGATCCAAAATTTCCCTTTTTCAAAGGCGGCTCAAGTTAGCAATTATATCTTCAGATAGGTCTATAGCTAATTTGGCTATTCCCACTAATCCTGGAAACTTGTCAACATAATCTGCTTGGTTCCGATATAAGCGCAATTTTTTCAAGCTTTTTGCCACTTTTTCACGCATGCGATCGGGACTGATATCAAATTGAGCAGCAACGTATTTGTGAGCATCACCTGTTTTAGGAATTGCATGTCCCTCTTTATCCCGCAAATGGTTTCGCGCCAAAATGAAAGCAGCATAGTAAGCTCGACTGATAGCATCACGCAATTTGGCTTCCTGATTTGCAGGGGTAGTTGCTTGACCTACCAGTTCTTTGGCTAAATTAAGATACTGTGACCAGTCAAAACTCATCTGGGTATTCCACAAGAGTACAAATCTGCTCTCTCACTTCGTATGACTGCCCTAGTAACCAATCTTCATCAAACTTATTGAGTCTGAACAATGCTTCCGGTGAATCTAAGGTAATTAGTATTGATAGAATCAGTTGGACATAGTTGACAATTTCTGGGTCGGGTACTACCTCAAGGAATATTGGTTCATTAGGAAAATATTTACGAAGCTTGGTAGGTGCTTCTAGCAAAGGAGGAACTATAAACGGATATTTTTCAAGAAATTGTACAACTTCTGTGGGTTCTTTGAAAGTATACAACTTCTGAATCGAATCGATCTCAGATTGAGAAATGATAACTGGTGCATTGTGTGTCATGGTCTTACTTTTATTGTAATGAGGCTTGCGATCGATGGCTCTCCCGGCTGTGTGGTGATAAGTTAGGCTTATACACACTCTGTCGTTATGCAGATTTTGTATCTTAATATACCGAAGAGAGAGAGGGAGGATGTCAAACTGTATATCATAAGTAATCCTAACTCATTCTCTCCTCTGCACCCTCTGCGGTGCGTTAATAAAGTTCACAAGTCAAACAAATCATATAAAGATGATGACGATCGATACCTTATCCTCCCCCACCCAGCGCACATTTGATGTTGAAAAATTGGTTCGTTTTTCCCCGAAGAAAGCAATGGTGACGGAAATAGTCATCACGAAACATTCAAGTATTGCTGTCTGGGGCGTGCGCCCCGGACAAGAAGTGTCTGCACACACTCACCCCGACGGACAAGATACCTGGATTATGATAAGGGGAGAATTGACCTACTATCTTGGAGATGGACAGAAGAAAGTCATTTCCGCTGGCCAAATCGATGTCGCCGAACCGTCGCAGGTTCACGGAGCAATCAATGAGGGATCGGAAGACGTGGTGTTTCTCTCCATCTATTCTGCCCCGCATCTCAAAGTCATCCCCGCATCCCCATAATTTGGTGTACCAATCACCAACCACAACAGTCGGTTGGTGACCATGCGCAGTATACAGGGATGCTAGTATGTTTTAATCTAAACAGGACTTACGCACTGCCTCTACATATAGCGGTTCGTAGGGGCAATCCCCCTGTGGTTGCCCCTATATATGCCAGTCTGCGTAAGTCCTGCTAAAATCTAAAATCGGCAACGACTTGTTGGTAAAAAGCTTCAAGTGCTTCTACACAAGTTGCATCGTCAAAAAGATTATCGTGACGCACTTTAATGCGTTCTACTATATTGCGTCGCCAGTCGGGATCTAAACCCAGTTTGGTAGCAATTTCAATATATTCAGCTTCGGTTTGAGCGATCGTATCTGTAACTCCTAGCATTCTCAGGAAGCCATAACAGTGACGACCTCGCATAAATTCCCCTGGTAAGGTTACAATAGGTAAATTGCAGGCGATCGCTTCTAACCCAGTATTCCCCCCCGACCAGGTAAAAGTATCAAGAAACACATCTGAAAGTAAATTCAGCATCAAATAATCAACCCGCTCTGGAATAGTTAAAAATACACAGTAATCTTCGCTATTCAACCCCACTGCTGCAAAAGCCCTGTGCAAACGTGGCTTCAGTAATTTGCCACGCAGAAACACAAACTTAGCTTTAGGCACACGACGGGCTATTTCCGCGAATATATAATCAAACTGTGGCAAATATTTAAAAGGTGCCTGGCAACAAAAATAAACAACGGCATCCTCCGGTAGATGGTAATCTGAGCGTTTCTTACTTATTGGCGGAATATCTTTGGGTTTAGGGTAAGCAACTCCAATATTAGGGAAACAAATCAGCTTTTCTGAGTAATGTTCCTGTGCGTCGGCTGGTTCCATTAACTCGTTGGATAAAAAGTAATCAATGGTAGGCAATCCTGTCGTAACTGGATGTCCCCAGGCGGTGCATTGTACGGGAGCCAGCCGCAAACCTGCCAATCTTATCGTTGGCGCATCCATCCCAATCTCTGGATAGACTAATATATGTAACCGATCGGAAATTATCTGTTGGCATACTGCTTCCAGATTCCCAGGAATATGATAAAATACATCGCTGTAGGCCTGGAACTGTTGCGTAATCAAATCTGGATCGTTGCCTGTGTAATAACAGTAAACTTCAAACTGCTGTTTATCGTGTTGACGTAACCAGCCCACTAGCCACAGTGTTCCACTATAAGAATGTAAATAATTCGATGTATAGCCAACCCGAATTTTATTATTCGTCGTTCTGGGTGGCATGGACAAAGTTTCCGCCCACTGCGGATAGTTGGCTGCCATAATTTTGTGGACTAAATTGCCATATTGAACTTGTTCGTCAATAACATTGTAAGCTTGATAAGCTAAGTAAAAATTAGTAATATTACCTATGCCTATCAGCGTACTAGCTCTGTCTTCTACAGTCTCTAGAGATGTCTGTTCGATTAAAGCTTGCAGCCCTTGTTTAAATCGCTGCTTATAAAAATTTATTTCATCTGGAGTATTATAAATTATTGGCACTAATAAATTTTTGAGTATTTTAAATGTATAATCATTAGGCAGTAAGGTAAATGCAGTCTCGGCTGCTGAAATGGCTTCTTGAATACGTCCATTTTGCTGGAAATTCATTATTAAGAAGAAGTGAAACCTTCCTTCTGTAGGGTAATGGCGTATGCCCTCTTGAAGTGTTGCGATCGATTCTTCAGTTCTACCCAGTCGCTTATAACACTGACTTAAGTTATCGTAAAGGTTTGCATCTCCTGACTGAAGCTGTACAACTTTTCTATACTGATGAATTGCCTCTGGATATCTACCTAAATGATAAAAGTTATTGCCAGATTCAATTAAATAGGGTATCTGCAAATTATAGATTTCCTGAATAAGCGGCTGTTGGCGCTTCTGGGAAAAGGTATCCCAAGAGTAGTTATAGTTTTTATCTACATCCCAGCTCAGTATAAATATACCGTTACCAAAGGCTATGAGTGGTGCGATTTCTAGCAATACTTGGCATTCCGGGGTAGTTGCAATAAAATCCCAAACTGATTGTTGTACTGTGCCCCAGTTACTATTATTCACCACAATTAAAGCTTGGTTAGACAAAAAAGGTCTGACTAAGAGTAAACCTAATAGCTGCGATCGATAGTCATGAGAACCATTATAAAAATAAACACCAATTTTATCATCGGTGTCTATTTCACGCAGATCGGAAAAAAATTGTTCAAAATTCTGGGTGCAAACACCTACTTGTTCTTCTAAACCAAATTTAGCAAGATTATATGTTAAAATTGCTAAATTTTCACCTGTTGGCTCGTCCACTGCATACGCCATTCGCTCATGCTCTAGCAGTGCGCCGATTAAAGTTGCTCCTTGAGAGGTGCCCACCTCGCAATATACTTCGTTAGCTTCCATGCAGGCTACCGCAAAGTTTAGTAACTGTAGTATGTTAACTGTAGTCATCCCTTGAACTTGGGCGAGTACCTGTCTAAACTGCTCTGACTTGGGGTTAACTGAGTTCTGTCCCCAGTTTTCATACAGGTTAGGCAACTGTTGAATAAATTTTTGATAGTCCATTGTTACTTCTCTTGCTAGTTAAAATTTTAGTAGTCTTGGTAGTTGAGTACAGTTTTTGTGGGTGGGTGTTATGGTGATAGGTAGTAAGGACTAAAGTCCTCACTACGAACCTTTAAGGACTAAAGTCCGGGCGGGCACGGGGGCACCGCCCCTACTACGAACCTTTAAGGACTAAAGTCCTTACTACGAACCTGTGCGATCGCATATTATCAAATTTTGAGTCAACTCCATGAAAACTAAAGAAATCATCTTTACAGCTCTACTGATTTTCATTCCCATTGCCATCACTGCTCATTTATTGAAATGGAGTGCGCTGGTTGTCTTCATTACTGCGGGTTTGGCGATCGTTCCTCTGGCTGCTTGGATGGGTACAGCTACTGAAGAAATCGCAGTGGTTTTGGGACCTTCTTTAGGTGGGTTGTTGAATGCCACCTTTGGCAATGCTACTGAACTGATAATTGGTTTTGTTGCACTTAAAGGTGGGCTGATAAATGTAGTCAAAGCGACGCTTGCAGGTTCCATCGTCGGCAACTTACTTTTAGTCACGGGTTTGGCAATGCTACTCGGTGGTTTGCGCTATAGAGAACAAGAATTTCCATCGGTTGTCGCTCGTCTAAATGCTTCAGCCATGAATTTGGCTGTGATTGCTATGCTGCTGCCTACTGCTGCTAAGTTTACCTCATCGAACATGAGTAACGCCAGAATTCAGAATCTTTCTATTGGGGTGGCAATAATTTTAATCCTGATTTATGGGCTAACATTGTTGTTTTCTATGCGTACCCACACTTATCTCTACAATGTTGGATTAGCAGAGATGAAGCCTGGAGAACTAGCGGAGGCTAACTTGGCTACAGATAACCCCAAACACCGAGTTAATATCAAGTTTTGGATTGGGGTGCTACTGGGATCAACTATTATGGTAGCGATCGAATCAGAACTACTGGTTGACAGCCTCAAAGAAGCCACATCCAATTTAGGACTGAGTTCACTGTTTACGGGTGTTATCCTCCTACCGATAATCGGTAACGCTGCCGAGCATGCAACTGCTGTCACTGTGGCAATGAAGAATAAAATGGAACTTTCCCTCTCCGTTGCTGTGGGTTCTAGCCTGCAAATTGCCTTGTTTGTGGCTCCAGTTTTAGTTCTCCTAGGCTGGTTGATACATCAACCAATGGATTTAAACTTTGAACCGTTCGAGCTGGTAGCAGTGACAGTAGCAGTGCTAATTGCTAATTCTATCAGTTCAGATGGGCGATCGAACTGGCTAGAGGGGGCACTGCTGTTAGGAACTTATGCTGTTATCGGGCTCGCCTTCTACTTCTACCCTGCTAGCTAAGGTTTGGCTGCCTATCCCCACCTGGGGCATAGTTATTCTCGGCTGTTTCCTCTAAGATAGCAAAACATAGACCGTAGCAGTCTAGGGAAACTCCGGTTTCAGTCCGGGGCTGTGCCGCAGCTGTAAGCGAGTAGGCTAGAACAGCTTTGCCTCACTTGTAGAGGTAAAAAACTCGGTTTCTGGGGACGAGAGCCACAAAATCTCAGCTTCCCAAGGAAAGAAACCTGGTTTTTGGTATGCAACTCGTAAGCCAGAATGCCTAGCTGTCTACAGGCGGGTTTAACCGTGCATTCACTGATTTCCTGCGTCGCATGGGAAAGGAATTTTATATTGATGCTTAATGTCGATTCAACCAAGTCCTCACATTCAATTGCCCAGTCGATTCAACTACCGCCCCTGCCCCTACAACGTCCATTATTAATGGTTGGGCATGGCACTAGAGATGAAGGGGGAAGGCAGAGTTTTTTGGATTTTGCCACTGCCTATCAGAGCTTAGACACTTCACGCCCAGTTGTGCCTTGTTTTCTGGAACTGACTGCGCCTACGATTATGGAGGGCATAGATCTGTGTGTGGCACAAGGTTATACAGAATTATCGGTGCTGCCCGTGCTGTTATTTGCGGCTCGGCACAATAAGTTTGACATCACCAATGAGTTAGACAAGGCAAAAGCTAGACATCCCCAGTTGCAGTTTTACTATGGGCGTCATTTTGGGATTACCCCGGCTATTCTGGATTTGTGGCGTAAGCGTCTTGCCGAACTAGCTCAACCCCAGTATAATCCCTTAGAAACTGTGCTGCTCTTTGTTGGACGTGGTTCCAGCGATCCCGATGCTAACGGCGACGTTTACAAACTCGCCCGAATTCTTTGGGAAGGCAGTGGCTACCTTACTGTAGAAACTTGTTTCATCGGCATCACCCATCCCCGTCTAGAAGAAGGCTTCCGTCGCGCCCGATTATACCAGCCCAAACGGATTATTGTTGTGCCGTACTTCCTGTTTACCGGACTCCTGGTAAAAAAGATTTTCGACATCACAGCCCAACAGCAAGAGCAATACCCGGATATCTCTATCACCTGTTTGCCAGAAATGGGGATTCACCCAACTTTGTTATCTGTAATCCGGGAACGAGAAATTGAAACCCAGCTAGGGCAGGTGCAGATGAACTGTGAAATGTGTAAGTTCCGGTTGGCTGCTGTAGGAAATGGAAATATTCACACTCACAACCACGATCGTTTCCATTATGGTGATGGACATCGCCATAGCCACAACCACGAACAAGCCCACGGGGATGTTGTTCGTGATGGTGAACATTCTCATGACCAAAGTCACAACCATTCCCACAATGGCACAGATCCCTATGCCAATTTAGAGGAATATCATCATCGGATTTGGCAAGCGCCGTAGACTTTCGG
>CASBRB010000064.1 GCA_949127975.1 Oscillatoriales cyanobacterium PMM_0019
GAGGATATCCCTATGTTTCAAGAACTAACTCACCCGTCCCAAAATGCCCAACTGCAACCGAATCTAAACAATGAGGAAGCCGCCTATTTAGAAATAGGATCGACATCTGACGAATCTATTGAACTCAGCTTGCATGATTTAGCACTGATATCGGGCGGTGCAGCGGTGCCATGTTACCAATCTAAGTATGCGGGCTACCAGCGTAAAGCGGGATAAATTTGAAGGACGCGATCTGCGCTTCGCTCTTCTCGCTTCGCTATCGAATGAACCCCTTGCAGGCTGTAACCCTTATGTCATCGGCTGTCCCGCCTTAGGTTGGTAGCCGGCTTGCACGTACAGCCTAAGCAAACTTTAGCTTTATTAGGTGGTGATGTCGTACTCGAAGGTGGAACAGTAAAAACCCCTGGAGGAAGGATTGAATTGGGGAGTGTTGGAGCGAACAGTTTTGTAAGTCTGACACCGATTTCCAAAGGATTTGCCTTAGGTTATGATAGTGTTTCTACTTTCAAGGAAATTCAACTATCTCAGCAGACTGACGTTGATGCTAGTGGTGCTGGTGGTGGTGATATTCAAGTTCGAGGTAGTAAAGTTACGCTCACAGATGGCTCACAAATCGAGGCAAGTACCCTGAGAGATGAATCGGGAGGAACTTTAAACGTTACTGCCTCAGATGTTATCGAAGTAGCAGGCATTTCAAGCGATGGTAATAATAATAGCGCCTTATTGAGTGCAGTTTACCCAAACGCTACAGGCGCTGGTAGTAATTTGAGTTTGACAACCAGACAACTAATTATTCGGGATGGAGCATCAGTATACACGAAAACCTATAACCAAGGTTCGGGTGGAAATTTAATGATAAGAGCTTCGGATTTAATCGAGGTAATTGGCTTGTCAAAAGACAATAGTTATATTAGCAATTTATCCGCTACTACCCAACGAGGCACAACTGGTCATTCTGGTAATATAACTATAGAAACTGGAAGGTTAATTGTTCGAGATGGAGCATTTATATTAACTGATACATATAATGACCACCCAGGAGGTAGCTTAACTATTAAAGCCAACAATTCCGTAGAACTAAGCGGTACGCATCAAAGTGTCATATCTACTGTAGTTAGGGACACAGCCAGTCGAACAGCAGTTTATACTCAAATCAACCTCGCCCAAAGTCTAATCTGCCTCAAACAGCAGGGAATGAGCCAGATTGAACTTCAAAAAGCATCTCCCATCGTGCAACAGTGCTACTCCCAGGTTAAAGACAAAAGTACCACTCAGTCAGAAATAACGATCGCCTGGTCTGAAATTGCTCAACTCCTCGCCCGTGCGGTTCAACAGTCGCGCACCCTGCAAGATGCACAAGCAGAAGCCTACGCTCTTGGCTATCTGGGTGGATTGTACCAGGAAACTAAACAATGGTCTACTGCTGAAGACCTGACTAAACAAGCTCTTTTCCTTGCCCAAGCAATTAATGCACCGGATATTACTTATCGTTGGCAATGGCAGTTAGGTCGTTTACTGAATGCTACAGGAAAAACTACTGAAGCTCGCGCCTTTTACACCGAAGCAGTTAATACCCTCAAATCTTTACGTAACGATTTAGCTTCGATTAATCCAGAAGTGCAATTTTCCTTTCGAGATAGTGTAGAACCCGTTTATCGGGAGCTAGTAAGTTTGCTATTAGAAGGTGGAGAAAACGAACCCAGTCAACAAAACCTAGTTCAAGCCCGTGCCGCGATCGAATCCCTGCAACTAGCTGAGCTAAACAACTTTTTTCGGTTTGCCTGTCTAGAGGGTAAGCCAGTACAAATTGACCGAGTTATCGATCGAGACGACAGAACAGCCGCTGTTATTTATCCGATTATTTTAGCCGATCGCTTAGAAGTTATCCTCAAGTTACCACAACAACCGCTTCTGCACTATAAAACTTTCGTCACCCAGAGTGAAGTAGAAAGAATCGCCGAGGATTTGCGAGATAAAATTACCAAACCTTATACCCTAAACGAAACTCGCTCCTTATCCAACCAAATTTATAATTGGCTGATTCAACCAGCATTGCCTTACCTAGCTAAAAGCAAAATTCAAACATTAGTGTTCGTGCTGGATGGTGAGTTACGGAATATTCCGATGGCAGCCCTATACGACGGGAAAAAGTACCTGGTGGAAAATTATAGCGTAGCTTTAACACCAGGACTACAATTACTACCCTCTAAATCTAGAAAGCGAGAACTTCTTAAAGCTTTAATTGGCGGGATTACCGCACCCCGCCAAGAATTTTCTGCACTAACCAATGTAGCTAGTGAATTAGAGCAAATAAAGTCTCAGTTGCCAGGGACGACAGAGCTGCTAGACGGAAAATTTACTAATACAACTTTGCAAAAAGAAATTAGCTCCCTTCCCTTCCCGATAGTACACTTGGCAACTCACGGACAATTCAGCTCTCGGCTTAAGGAAACATTTGGCTTAGGAAAACAGAGGGCATAGTCTACCATCTCAAACTACGGAGAAAGCTTGGAACAGCCTGACCATTTCTGACTTAAGCGCAGCAATTGCTTCTTCTAAGGAATCCCTTGGATCTGTACCGAGTAGATGAGCATCCCCGACATCAGCACTTGACCAAAGATAGGAGGGTTGCCCGATAGTTAAATGTCCACGCCACTCTTGTTTATAGGTGTCAAGCGTGATAAAAAAACGCTGTGACATTAGCTCTTCGGGGTAAAGAACGAACTGCCCCCACAGTGAAAATCCAAAATATTCCCCGTTCACCTCGTTATTGTATTCCCAATCACTAAAGTTGGGAAAGGCAGCTTTAGCCTTCTCTATGACTTGTGGGATTTCTAGCTCTGTAAGTAGCATTTTTCTGGAGTAGCTATGATGGCGTGAAGAATTTGATGAATAAGAAGTTTAACAAAAAAATGGTACACTTAAATAGTACTTACGCACTCGCGATGTAAAATCAACGCTTGAGAGCAGTGGGCTGCTACCATCTCAAACTACGGAAAAAGCGATCGCACCTGGTAATATTGGGTTTCGCAATAACCCGCCAAGGATTAAAATCCGCAGCTTATAGCTAAAGTCCTCTAAAGAGGACTAATTGTTCAGTCCATTAAAATGGACTGCAAGCTATTAGCCTGCCACTTGAGTGGCAGGCGGATTAGTGTCCTAGCAAAATATCTCTAAAATCCAATTCTTTCCCCAAGTATTACCCCATGATTATAGAGCGATCGCACCTGGTAATGTTGGGTTTCGTTCCTCAACCCAACCTACAAACTACGAGGAAGGCAAAAGAAATCCTAACCAAGCTAGGCAATCCCTAATAAAAACAATATGAATGCAAAAACTACCAAACTACTGCCGATTCCCAGGTTCTTTGATGCTAAAAAGGTAGGGGAAGTCTGGCGGGTGCCTTACCAAGAGCGGGCGGAGTCGGCGAAAACTTGGGCGTCTGAGAATGGCGTTACCCCCAGCGCTAATGATACAACCCGCATTTGTCTGCTGCTGATTGATGTCCAGAATACTTTCTGCATCCCGGAATTTGAATTATTTGTAGCTGGGCAGTCTGGTAGAGGCGCGATTGATGACAACGAGCGGTTGTGTGAGTTTATTTATCGCCATTTAGGTTCAATCACGGCGATTTATCCGACAATGGACACCCACACCGTTATGCAAATCTTCCATCCCGTGTTCTGGATTAATGACGGTGGCGAACACCCTTCGGCTCTCACAGTTATTTCTGTGGATGATGTCAAAAGTGGGGTGTGGAAGGTTAATCCTGCGATCGCCTACAGTATAGCACAAAGGAGCGATCGGGATCTCCAGCAACATGTCTTGCACTACGTCGAAAAGCTAGGTGATGGCGGCAAATATCCCCTGATTGTGTGGCCATATCATTCTATGCTAGGCGGTATTGGACACGCCTTGGTATCAGCAGTAGAAGAAGCTTTGTTTTTCCACTGCATTGCCCGCTCCAGTCAAACAGGATTTCAAATCAAAGGTGATAATCCCTTAACTGAGAATTATTCTGTATTGAGTCCTGAAGTATTAGACAGTGCAGATGGACGCCCAATTGCTCAAAAAAATGTAGGCTTGATTCAGAAAGTTTTGGATTTTGATGTTATCATTATTGCTGGGCAAGCAAAGAGTCACTGTGTTGCCTGGACAATTGAAGACTTACTGATAGAAATACAGGCACAAGACCCCAATCTGACTAAAAAAGTATATCTGTTAGAGGATTGTACTTCTCCTGTAGTAGTACCTGGTGTTATTGACTTTACTGAGCAAGCAGATGCAGCCTTTAAACGGTTTGCTGATGCTGGGATGAATGTAGTTAAGTCAACCGATGTGACGTTCTCCCCACTAACCTTATATAGCAGTTCGTAGGGGCAATCCCCCTACCACCCGAATTATGTAGTTGTAGGTTGGGTTGAGGTACGAAACCCAACATTAAGGTGTGAAAGCCTTGAGCATATATAGGGGCAACCACGGGGGTAGGGGGTGCCCCTACCAACCGAATTATATAGTTAATGCTGTTGTACCATCCATACTAAAAAACCTAAAATTTGTTCTACAGGAGGTACTGGGTAATCAGTGAGGTCGATTGTTACCGTTTGCTCTTCAAGCTTGAGAAACCTCCATTGAGTACCACTGGTAATACTACCATAAATGGAAAATATTGGTTTATTCTTAGAAGAGTTGAATCTTTGTACCGCGACCATTTCAGCTATACACTGCCCAATTCCTGATTTGATATCAGACTTTTTCGCCTCAACCACAACGATTGCAGGTGCTTCTACCGTAAGTTGTTCGCGTGAAAGGCTGATCAAAAAGTCACAGACACCGTTAAGCCCAGCGTTAATATCAACGTTGAACTCCTCACCAGAGAATACGCTGATTGAGGATTTGAAAATGCGCCGCACCTCTAACAATACCGGATTAATAATCACCTCAGATCTAGCTTTTTCCGTGTCAACTGCGACAGCCCAAGGCAGCTCCTCCAGAATTGCCATCAGTCTTGTACTTGGTGCGATCGGCTCGATGGATGTTGGTAAGAACCTCGTTCCTTCAATAGTTGTTAGCTGGAAATCCTCTTTAACCTTGCTCAAAGTAAATTGGCTATAGGGCATTAGGTCTTAAATTTGAAACCACGCAGTTAAAGCTACCGCGAGAGCGTCGGCTGCGTCATCTGGCTTAGGTATATAATCTAAATTTAACTCTCGCGCCACGGCTTCTTGCACCTCGGACTTATCTGCATTGCCCATACCAGTAAGCGCCTGTTTAATCTGAGCAGGTGTAAACTCAATAATTGGTACACCATGTTGAGCCAAAACTAACATTACTACTCCCCGCGCCTGCGCTACAGTAATTGTATTTGCCATACGATAAAAAAACAGTTTCTCGATCGCTACCAGCTCCGGTTGCAACTCCTGCATCACAGTATGCAAATCTTCATAAATCGTGACCAGTCGCTCTCCAAATTCAGTACCAGATGATGTCCGGATGACACCAAAATCCAGCAGCGTTACCTGGTGGGATACTGACTTGACTGACACAGCAGCACGATTCGACGCTGCCACGCCTATTGTTTGGGGCGTTGGGCACAGAATTGCCCCAAAGCCTAAACTAGCCAGTCCTGGATCTAGTCCCAAAATTCGCTTTTCCATCAATATTTCTGTCGGCAACCGCCCACCCCATCTGAGTTCAAATCTGGTAGCACCTGTATTACATATTGAGTAGTCGGCCAATAAAGTTATGGGTGAAATTTAATTGAGGGGACTTACCCCTGCACCACGACTATCCACCAGCCATTATTATAAAATACCAACCTACCGAGAACGATATGATAACCTAATTCCTGATTTACCATCTCCAGTGCTGTTAAGTGTGATTGGGTGACGTTGTGTTGGTCCTGTTTGGTGGTAGCTCATGGTTGATACATGGCAACTTTAACCATATACCGCCAGTCAGATTACTTCAGGTACTTGAGTTATTCGACTACTGGCGTTAAAGTTCGGTCAAGCCTTTTGTTCCTCAGGAAGCGGTAATGTCTATCGGTCTATTCAAACAAGCCATACTTAGTCTCCGACAAGAGTCCCGCCTAGCCTGGGGCCTTTACCCCAGAACACCTCAACGCCTCAATCTGTGGTTCAAGTGGTTAGCCCCTGGATTGTTGGTAAAACGTTGGCTGCTCTTAAGTGCCGGTGGTGTCCTGCTGACAAGTCTGGGCGTGGCTATTTGGGTGAAGCTGACGCCAGTTTACTTGTTGATTCAGTTCATAGGAGACATCCTAGAAAAGATTACAACTGTCATTCCCAGCTATGTCTCTGGACCAGTTGTGGTGATTGTTGGTCTATTTTTGATTTTTTTGGGGCAAACCCGCTCCCTAGGGTCGATTACCGAGGTGCTAAGACCGGGAGGGGACGAAAAACTGATTGATGTGCTGCTAGCTTATCGTAAGTTAAACCGAGGACCTAAAATTGTGGCGATCGGTGGTGGCACTGGGCTTTCTACGTTGCTCAGAGGACTCAAAGACTACAGCGCTAATATTACTGCCATTGTCACTGTCGCCGATGATGGCGGCTCCAGTGGGCGACTGCGACGGGAAATTGGGGTGCTGCCACCGGGGGATATTCGCAACTGTTTGGCTGCGTTGGCAGATGAGGAAAAATTATTAACAGAACTATTTCAGTACCGTTTCCGAGCTGGAGATGGTTTGGTCGGTCACAGTTTTGGTAACCTGTTTTTGACGGCAATGAGCGAAATTACAGGAGATTTGGAGCAAGCGATCGCCGCCAGTTCCCAAGTCTTAGCCATCCGAGGGCTGGTACTACCAGCAACTCTGTGTGATGTTCGCCTCTGGGCTGAATTAGCCGATGGCAGACTAATTGAGGGAGAGTCCAGCATTACTGAAGCAGGAGGTCAAATCCTGAAAATTGGCTGTATTCCCCCTAATCCACCTGCTCCGCCAGCCGCCTTGAAAGCAATTCATGAAGCAGATTACATTATTATTGGCCCAGGCAGTCTCTATACCAGCGTGATCCCCAATCTGTTAGTGCCGGAAATTGCCGAAGCTCTAGCCTCTCGCCAAGTACCCCGAATCTACGTCTGTAATATCATGACCCAGCCCGGTGAAACTACTGGCTATAGCGTCTCAGATCACATTCGAGCTATTGATGCTGCCTGCGGTCAACCATTGTTTAGTGCCGTGCTGGTGCATAAAAAATCCCCCTCTCCCCACTCTCTGATGCGCTATGCTCAGGAAAATTCCTATCCAGTTTTCCTGGATAGGGAAGCTGTGGAACACTTAGGGCGTCGCATTGTCCTAGCAAACGTTATGGATGAGGATCGACTTACAGGTTTGGTAAGACACAATCCCCAAAAACTGTCACGGGTGTTACTCCGTTGGTACGGTGGTCGTGGGCTACGCTACAGTACCAAAAATTCATGCCTTACCATGACAATTCCTGACATATGAGTGATATTATAGGTATTATGTCAGGAATCACAGTACCCATAACCTCCCGCTATGGGGTACACGACTAGAACCCTACTCAGGTGGTCTGACCCTGGCAAGATTAAACCTGTTCACTAGCATAACAAGTACCATTAAGCCGGATTTTCTGCTAGACTATATAGTAGTAGA
>CASBRB010000065.1 GCA_949127975.1 Oscillatoriales cyanobacterium PMM_0019
ACTACGCTGGCTGCCCAGCGATCGATTGCTTTCATCAAGGAATTTAAAGAACCAACACCTAACACAATCATGATATACCCGCTTACCGAACCATCGCGCACCCGAAATGCAGTATAAATTACCAGGGCATAGCGCAATCCTTTTTTGTTAATAGTAAGTGAGTTAATCAGCCCATATAGGATATCCAAATTTAATCGGGGCACGGCAAAAGAAACTTTCATTTCTAGCAAGTTACCAAACATACCCAGGCAGCCATTTAACAAGATATTGCCGACTTCCGTTAAGACTTCGCCAGCCGAAATATCTAGCTTACCTGTCTGAGAGCCTTTGTTGTCTGTTAACAAATTCGTGAGCTTCACTGCACTTTCATAGTCCAACACTAACAAAGCGTCGCCTGACATAGAACCAGAAAATATCTGATGTACAGTTGCCACCTCACCATCCAAGAAATTAGCCAACTCCGACGGCAAGCCACTCATGGGATGAACAGAAATTTTCGGAACTTCTAGTAACACCTGTTCGCCTATCAGTTCCGAAAGAGAAGCGGCAGTATGAGCAAAGGCTATATTAATCAATTCAGTTAAGGCGTCTTCTTGTTGCTCAGTTAATAGCATAGTTGGTTATTTTAAATATGTGTAATCTCATTAGCATTAAGTTGTATCTCAGAATTATTACTACTTTCTGGCAGACTTGGCACGGGTATGTCTGCCCAAACTTCTACTGCATTAACTAAGCATTCTAAAGAAGCTACACCCAAGACGAGCATGAGATATCCAGTTACAGAGCTACCACGCACGCGAAAGGTGGTAGACACTACCAGGGCATAACGTAATTCGTCTTTACCAATGATAATGGAACTGAGTAATCCATCTAAAGCTTCAAGATGCAATCGTGGTACGGAAAAGGAAACTTTTATGTGGAGTAGATTGCCAAACATCCCTAAACAGGCGTTCAACAAAATATTGCCAATTTCCGTTAATACTTCACTTCTGGCACTGTCTAAGCGATGGGAAAGTCTACTTTCACTAGGAAGCAGCAAGTCTGTGAGTTCTACAGCCCCTTCATAATTTAACAGCAACAGGGCGTTACCTGAAATAGACCCGGTGAAAAGTTGCTGTACTGTTGCCACATCACCTTGGATAAAATCAGCGAGTCGGGAACCTAATTCACTGATCGGATGCATGGACACATGGGGGACTTCTAGCAGCACCCGATGTCCTGTAAGTTCTGAAAGTGAGGAGGCAGTGCGGGCAAAAGATATGTTAATTAATTCTGTTAAGGCATCTTTGTGTTGCTCAGATAGTCGCACGATCAACCTCCTTGTAAAACTGTATTCACAGTTTCCAGAACATTTGTAGAGACAAAAGGTTTATTTACAAAGCCTTTGGCTCCGGCGCTGTCAGCGCTTGATCGCGTCCACTTTTGAATATCGGCGCTGGCAATAATTACTTGTACTGATGCGTCTAGTTCCCGTAATTTTGTGAGTACGTCTAGTCCATACATGCCTTCCATTACTAAGTCGAGCATGACGAGATCTGGTCTGTCGAGAAAATAAACCTCAATTGCAGAAATTCCGTCTTTGGCTTCGATAACGTTATGTCCATCCTTTTCCAGAATGTTCCTCAGCATTCGCCGAGACATACTAGAATCATCCACGATTAAAATTTTTGCCATTAGATGCTCTCCAAAATTGCTGCTGCCATTTTATTAAGTGGTACAATGCGATCGCTTAATCCTGCTTCCACTACTGAACGTGGCATCCCGTAAACCACACAAGTTTCTTCGGCCTCTGTAATTATGGTACCTCCGTTAGATTTAATCCAGGCTGCACCTTCTTTCCCATCAGAACCCATACCTGTCATCACCACACCCAGAACGCTCTGTCCATATACTTCTGCTGCTGATTGAAACAACACATCCACCGCCGGACGATGCAGAGTATCTATCGGGCGGGCGTCGAGATGGGTAACTACTGTGCCATCTGCTTGGCGGCGAAAACTCAGATGGCGTCCCGCAGGAGCAAGCAGCGCGATTCCTGGAAGAACTACAACTCCTTCATGAGCTTCAATTACTGTGAGCTTTGACACCTGATTCAGCCGTTGGGCATAAAGTTCTGTGTAACCGATCGGCATATGCAATACCATTGCTATAGGTACAGCGAAATCGGCTGGTAACTGGGGAATCAAGTAAGTAAGAGCTTGAGGTCCTCCGGTAGAAATACCCAAGACGACAATATCTACTAAACCCGATTTAGTTGTAGGTTGGATGAGGGCAGTAGGCTCCTGCTCCCGTGGTAGGGGAGCAGGCAGACGAGTTAGAGGTACGTGAGCCGCAGCTTTTACTTTCTCGATTAACTCATCACTAATCTCGAAAATTTTATCCGTTGCCAGTGCGGTTGGTTTTTGAATAAAATCAACCGCTCCGGCATCGAGTGCTGCCAACGCTTGTTCGCCACTTTCGCTTGCAATGCTAATCACAACTACTGGCACTGGACGCCTAGCCATTTGCTGGCGGAGAAACTCAACTCCGCCCATTTTGGGCATATTCAAATCCAGCGTCACGACATCGGGTTTGAGTTGTTCCACCTTTTCTAAAGCATCCTCACCATCATGGGCGATCCCCACCACTTCAATGAATGGGCTACGGGATAGCATTTGCTTGACAACTTTACGAACATAGGCGGAGTCATCTACGACTAAAACTCGCAATACTCGATCCATATAATCCTGACTCCTGACTCCTGACTCCTGACTCCTGACTCCTGACTCCTGACTCCTGACTCCTGACTCCTGACTCCTGACTCCTGACTCCTGACTCC
>CASBRB010000066.1 GCA_949127975.1 Oscillatoriales cyanobacterium PMM_0019
CAGGGTTCGTAGGGGCAAACCCCCTGTGGTTGCCCCGATATATGCCAGGGTTCGTAGGGGCAAACCCCCTGTGGTTGCCCCGATATATAGCGGGTTCGTAGGGGCAAACCCCCTGTGGTTGCCCCGATATATGCCAGGGTTCGTAAGTCCTGATATAGAGGTGTGCATTTACTCCCTTCCCGCCAGAAGATGCGTGTATTTTCTTCCCCGGTGCTCGAAGATTGCTCCCCCTGCTGGCTTAGGGACTTCCCACCAGAAGATGCGTGTATTTTCTGCTCGAAGATTGCTCGAAGATTGCTGGCTTAATACATAATCTTAGAGCGGGAAGGGAGTAAGCTTGGTGAGGGGAGGCAGAGCCTCCTGCAAGGCATTCCCAGGCAGAGCCTGGGAACGAGAAAACGAGAAAAGCTGGCTTAATACATAATCTTAGAGCACCGAAGGGAGTAGTATACATATTCGGCTAACTCGTTTTTTGTTGACTGGTGGCGGAACAAAGGTTACAGTCAACCGTCAACAGTGAATAGCATTAAGGTCATATGCAATCTTATTTGCGCATTAGCTTATAAACTATGGAGTGTGTTTCAAATGGGTCTAGTTGAGGTAGCCACTTGTATATTGACATAGCATTTTCACTGAATCAAGCAATCTATTTATCTTTGTTGACAGCAATCAACTCAATTATCAAAAACACGCCTAAAATAGAACAAGTCCGATTCAATATAGTTGTGCCACCCCAGGAAATAGCATTTTTCAGGGAGAAAATTGACGAAGCGTTCCCTAATCAGCCCTTTGCCTTAAGAATTGAAGAATTCACGCCATCTGAAGTAATCAAGCAATATCTTAATTCTAAATATCGGGAACAATATGCAGCCAGACGAATGTCTAGAAATATGCAATTTGCCCGATTCTTTTTGGGAGACATCTTTCCTGGGTTGACGAAAGTAATTTATTTGGACACCGACTTGGTAGTCCTAAAAGATATTGCTGAATTGTTTAATGCGGTTCAATCCTTCTCTGCAAAACAGTATTTTGCAGGGGTGCCTCACGGTCTCCCACCCATCCTTCACTTTACTAAACCAATCGCGGTGTTGGATGAACTCCAGCAAATGAAAAAGACTTTTAACAGCGGAGTATTTCTGACGGATTTCTCGTACTGGAACCAAGCAACCTACTCAAAACTCAACTATTATCTGGACTTAGAAGGCAAATATAATTACAGGTTGTACAAGGTTGGGGATGAAACGATTTTAAATTTAATGTTTAAAGACTTTATCCCATTGGACAGAGACTGGAATCGATCGGGATACGGCAACTGTAGGCTCATTGCGTCATTGCTCAGATGCGATTTAGAAAGGGCTGGTGTGATTCATTGGAGTGGCGGTTATCACAAGCCCTGGAACACTCCCAATATTATTTATGCCGAGTTGTGGAACCATTACAATCCGGAAAATAGGGGCACCCCCTACCCTGACAAGGGTACGTTTTTAATATTTGGGTCTTTCTTAGACAAGGAAGACTTCTTTGAGGGGGTAGATGGGGAAGATTTGTCAACGAGAGAATAGGCTTTTCACCTCCTTGTCTACTTGTCATCCTTGTCATCCTTGTCTCGTCAACACCCATTCGTAAAAAACGTACCCTTGTGAGCACCCCCCCCCTACCCCCGTGGTTACCCCTACGCTCCGGGCTAATAGCTTGCATTCCATTAAAATGGACTGGGAGAGCAGTTCGGATCGCCTCTTGTATGGCGACTAACTGCTCTTTTTTGCCTTTGACCTCGTTCGCTTCGCGTGCTGGACGCGATGTAGCTGTCGCGATGGCGTGGCGCTAGCTCTATGAGGTAGGAGTAGCCCCTTCTACAAAAATACGTAAGTCAACCCCTTACAAAAGTTAATAATTAATTTTGGCTCGAACCCAACAATAAATTTCATCAAATATCTAACTTAGGGTAGAAGAAGCAATTATAGAAATTATATATATTTGTATTTGGTGTAATCATAACTGCAACTATGCCGGAGCGATGGGCTTATGAGCAACCCTCCCAACTCGCATCATCAACAACCTCAAGAGAGTAGCTTTAAACCGCGCTATCAGGGAATTCAGGAACTGGGTAGGAATCAGGAAGGAGTTTGCATTACATACCAAGCCTTAGATGGTTCCACTCGTCAGCCAGTTTTGCTGACGCGGTTTGTATTGCAGCAATCTGCCACTAATAGTGCAAGTGATGCAGATTATCGGCAAGCCATTAAACTACTAAGGGAGTTAAATCATCCTGGCATTCCTCGGTTTTTGAATTCCTTTCAAACCGCAGATGGCTTTTGTTTAGTGCAGGAGTACAAACCAAGTCAGGCTCTCAGCAATGTTGAGCGTACCTGGACATTGGCGGAAGTCAATCATATTGCCGCTTCTGTTTTGGAGATTTTAGATTACCTGCAAAATCAAACGCCGCTAATTATACTTACAAATATTAAACCAGAAACGGTATTTGTAGACGATGCTCTCAATGTTTACTTGATGGATTTTGGCTTGGCAAGGATTGGCACTACAGATATGCCTTTAAGCCGTACAGTTCTGACTCACTCTAGTTTTGTTTCGCCGGAACTCTTACGCAATCGCTCCCTTAATGAGGCAAGCGATCTCTATAGTCTAGGGGTGACGCTAATGTGTTTGTTGACTCAAACGAAATCAACACGGGTTAACACTTTAATTGGTCAAGACGAGCGCCTAAATGTTGGAGGTTTTGCTCCTAAAGAACTAAGTTTGGATTTGATTGATTGGCTTGAGAATTTATTGTCACCTAACCCTAAACAGCGTTACCCCAATGCAAGTGCTGCTTTATCAGCGTTAAAAAAAATTAATATTTATCGACTACCAGAGGTTCAATTTCAGCCGAAAGTTATTGAATTAAAAGCCAGTAAATTTGGAGATATTTTAACAGAAAAAATCGCGGTGGTGAATCCAATCCCCGATACTCTACTGTCAGGGATATGGAATAATGCTGAATTTCGTAGTTGGATTGCTGTCAGCCCCAGCAAATTTAAAGGCAATAATACTAACTGCGAAATAACTATAGATACTAGCAAGCTAATGGCAAATCAAACTTACGCTCGCCAAATACCCTTGCAAGCTAATTCTGCTCAAAAAACCCACTATCTGACAATCAAAGTGCAAACCACAGCCATAAAACCTCAAAAAATGCTCTTAATTCCCCTGGCAGTGCTGTTTACAATTGCTTTAGCAGGAGGTTGGTTTGGGGCTTTAACGGTAAATATCATACCTCAGCTAACCAACTGGGTTGTATTGACGATTGGTTTAGCGGTTGGAGTGATTGGGGGAGTCGGAGCGGCATTTTCCAAAATAGATTTATTTGGCAAGACGGTGGGGCTAATGATACCTCTATCAGTTATAGTTGGCCTAGTGTGTAGTATAGGCTCAGACCTGGATATTATAGTAGGCTTTTTTGTTGGCTTGGTGGTGGCATCTGTGGCGGGAACCCTCGTAAAATACTACATCGAAAATAAATTTTCTCAGGAATTTGCCGTAATAATTGTATTGCTGACTGCATTATTAGGAATGAGTTCGGGAGTGGAACTGAATTTAAGTTCTCTCAATTCTTTGCTCGCCTTATTAATGCTGGGCACGGGGTTGCCTTTAGCAATTATGATTCTCAACCCATATTGGCAGTACCTACAGCTTTTACATCATTACCGCAAGGAGGAGCTAGCGCTAATCAAGCCATAACTTCGGATTAAAAGGTTAGCAGAGGAAATCTGCTCTTCCGTACAAAGGTCTGCTAATTTACCTGAAAAAAACCTTCATACGCCTTAGTGTGTAAGGGTTTGACCAAAATTTTCGCGCGATGCCTACTGCGGGTACTGCCTACGCACGGAAATCCCGGTTTTTTGAAAAAACTGTGCTATCTGCTGGAGAATATTTACTTCAGTTCGCTCGCCAGCTTCACCGTCCATTGTCTACTGATATGACTAGATCGTACCGTGAGCGTTGCCTGAAAACAACTGCTTAGAATCCCCCGTGTTTTAACCGTGGGGAGATGTCAATATTAACCGACTGCAAACTCCGTATATTTTCGCATATTAGGAGGATGGAAACCCAGAACTATATCAACTCTTTTTACTCCCAATGCCATTAAATCATCTGCGACAGCCTGTTCCGTACCATTCCACTGAATCCAGATCTTACCATCTTTAATATCTAGGTGCATGACTGGTCCAAAAACTCGATGCCCACCTTCCCAACCAATATACATTAGTTGATAGTGATTTCGTTCTAAATCAAAGATAGTTTGGAGTTCAACATCACCTTTATTACGGCGAAGCTTGGCATATTGTGTAAGGATTTGCTGAACTGCTGTCCGATATTTTTCTAATAAGTCTGCCATCGCGCAATTTCCTCCTCAACATCGTGAAAAGTATCCTTAGCTGACATAATGTACTTATGGGGCAATATGTAGTTAATATAATCAATAGCTTACCTGGTGGTGAGATCGCGGTAGATCGATGAGTCAGATAATTACTGGTTTCGGGCTTGGGGTATGGTTTGGGCGCTTGCTGGCAGCTACTCTTTTAGGCGGGCAGGTATTCGTTCACCTATTCACAGGAAAAATCCACCGTTATAATACCCTAGAGCAATTGGCAGCGGTTGGTCCAGCGTCTCTGTTGATTACGATGTTGACTGCCTCTACCATAGGCATGGTGTTCACAATTCAAGTCGCACGGGAATTCCTCAGTCTAGGAGCAGGCTCTACAGTCGGTGGGGTGCTGGGGCTGGCACTCACCCGCGAACTCGCTCCAGTCTTCACCGCTGTAGTTGTGGCAGGGCGAGTTGGCTCGGCTTTTGCTGCTGAACTCGGCACGATGCGGGTAACTGAGCAGATTGATGCCCTTTATATACTCAAAACCGACCCCATCGATTACTTGGTTATCCCCCGCGTGATTGCTTGCTGCTTGATGCTGCCAATCCTGACGATTATATCTATAATTACTGGCATGAGTGGGGGTTTTCTGATTGCCACAGGTCTATACGGTATCTCCCAAAGCGTGTTTATCGATTCTGCCCGTAACTTCTTGGATGTCTGGGATTTGTCTAGTGCGGCGATTAAAGCGTTTTGTTTTGGAGGGCTGATTGCCATAATTGGCTGTAGCTGGGGCTTAACTACCACAGGCGGTGCTAAAGGCGTCGGGCAATCTACCACCGCATCCGTCGTCACAGCTCTCCTAGCTATCTTTGTCTCCGACTTTTTCTTGTCTTGGTTGATGTTCCAGGGCGCGGGCAGTGCTATCATGAAAGGAATTTGAGATAAAGAAGCGATAAAATAAAGTTAAGTAAATTTATCTATCGGGATTAAAGCGTGTATCCTCCGGCATCTTCGACATTCCTGGACCAAGACATCGAGTTGAAACCTAGTTATACACTCCCCTTGGCGTTTGTAATTGCGGCCATTCCGCTGCTACTGGTGCAAGCCTGGTTGAGTGTAGCTCTGGCGGCAATGGGCTTGTTCCTCCTGTTTCAGGCGGTAACAATCCGCTTGAAATTTACGCCAACCGCAATGGAAGTTTACCGCTCCGAAAGTTTAATCCGCAGTTTTCCTTATCAGGACTGGAGCAATTGGCAAATCTTTTGGCAACCAGTGCCGATTCTATTTTATTTTAGAGAAGTCAAGAGCATCCACTTTCTGCCAATTCTATTCGACCCCAAAATGCTCCAAACCTGCTTAGAGCAACGCTGCCCAGTCGGGCATTTTAGATAAGGTCAGCAAGGATTTTGGATGGCGAGACCCATGTCTAAAGCCCAGTAGTTGTTATTAAAAAGAAGTTGTTAAATGCATTCAGAAGAGAAAAAAAAACAAGAGCAAGGCATTGAGGCATTAAATAAGTCGGAAGCGCCAATGGCAGAGCTAGAGGAAAACCTCTGGGAATTAATAGATAATTCAGCACAGCCCACAGCCACAGTAGCACCAACGGCAGAACCATCTGAAAAGCCCGCCGAATTTTTAGATAATTCAGAACGGCCAACAGCCACGATCGAACCAACGGCAGAGCTAGAGGAAAACACTGTCGAGCTAGTAGATAATTCAGAACCATCAACTGCCACGGTGAAACTGAAGGCAGAGCTAGTAGACACCGAAGTATCTGAATTAAGCATCCGTGTAGCCGAACTGCAACTGCAAGAACAAGCGTTAAAGCAGGAAATTGCCACTCTGCAAGCTGCTTATAACACCATGCTACAATCGCAGGTTACAGAAACTCAGGCGACTTTGGGACGCTTAGTGCAAGAAGCCTTAAAAGAACTAGAGCAAAGTAAGCAGGCACTGCAAATTTCCGTAGAACAACTAGAAAAACGGCGCGATCGCATCAGGGAGGAAATGCGAAAAAGTTTTGCCGGAGTTTCTCAAGAACTGGCTATTAGAGTGCAAGGCTTTAAAGATTATCTAGTCGGTAGTTTACAAGATCTGGCGTCGGCTGCTGAACAGCTAGAACTGCCAATAGCAAAGGAACCGACAAAACCAACTGCTCCCCGAACCCCGCCAGAGGGAGTACCAGCCGCCCCATCCCCAACCAACCCAAAATTCGCCGAAAATACTTTTCAGGGGACTGTCAAGCAAATTCGTGGCACTCTGGACAGATACCGTAACCAACCTGATTACTATGGCCCCCCCTGGCAACTGCGGCGCACCTTTGAGCCAGTTCACGCAGAGCGAGTTTCTAACTGGTTTTTCACTCAAGGTGGTCGCGGTACGGTCAGAACTATGGGCAGTCGATTGCAAAATATCCTGATTACCTCCGCTATTATCTCAGTGTTACACAATTTGTATGCCGATCGCTTGCGTACCCTAGTCCTAGCTAACACACCAGAACGACTAGGAGAATGGCGGCGGGGCTTGCAAGATTGTCTCGGTATTTCCCGTAGTGACTTTGGGCCCGATCGAGGTGTAGTCTTATTTGAAGAGGCAGAACCATTAGTGGTAAAAGCCGAGAGACTAATCAAACAAGGGCAAATGCCGTTGATAATGATTGATGAAACAGAAGAACAAATCAATCTTTCCCTACTACAATTTCCCCTCTGGCTAGCTTTTGCGCCCGATCCTCAACAAATGACTACCGACTCTAAAGATTTTAGATTTTAGATTTTGTCATTTGTCAAATGTCACCAGTAATTAAAATGGTTCTTGAGTTAACTTTATCTGGGCTACTGTTACTCGCCGCCTATTTATTAGGCTCAATTCCCACAGGATATCTAGCAGGACGCTGGCTCAAGGGAATTGATATTCGCCAGCAGGGATCTGGCTCTACGGGAGCAACCAACGTACTAAGGACTCTGGGAAAAGGTCCAGGGGTGGTAGTTTTACTGATTGACACATTGAAAGGGGTAGGAGCTTTAGCACTCGTTTACGGCTACTATGCCTTAGTCGCAACGCCAAAGCTGCCCTCAACGTGGCAACCTTGGCTAGTAGCAGGCGCTGGATTAGCTGCTATATTGGGTCACAGTCTCTCCATCTGGCTGAACTTTTCTGGAGGGAAATCAGTTGCTACCAGTTTGGGCGTCTTATTAACTATGTGTTTGCCAGTAGGACTGGGAACGCTAGGAGTTTTTGGGGTAATGCTGGGGCTATCTCGGATTGTATCTCTTAGTTCGATCGCAGGTGCTTGCGCAGTTACCGTCTTGATGATTCTGCTCAAGCAACCGCTGCCCTACCAAATCTTTGCTGGTGTAGCTGGTTTATATGTCATCTGGCGTCACCGCAGCAACATCAAACGTCTGCTTGCTGGTGTCGAGCCGACTCTAGGGCAAAAGTTGCCTACTATCGATCCCGATACTTTAGTTTAGAAGCCGAGAGCTTACCCCAATCATCATCAACCGCAAGGGAATAAATTCCCTTGCTAATATTAAAAGTCCTCTCAAGAGGACTGGGGAATAATTTTAGTCCATTTTAATGGACTTGAGCTATTAGCCCAGAAAATTATTTCTGGGCGGGTTAAATTTTAGTCCCAGCTCTAACAGAAGATGGCGAAGACGAATGTGTACTGAAGATTCTTCAGCAACAGGACTTACGCACTGCCTCTATATATAGCGGGTTCGTAGGGGCAAACCCCCTGTGGTTGCCCCTATATATGCCACAGTACTTACGCAC
>CASBRB010000067.1 GCA_949127975.1 Oscillatoriales cyanobacterium PMM_0019
CATGGTGTCTGCACAGGGAGGGCTAGAGAATACTCACCCGTTGAACTGTGAAAATTTAGAGATAGATTACTCTGTTAGTAATGGATATTCTATCTTTGAAGCCCCCACTATACCGTTAGAGTTAGTGGGGGAGAACGTCACATCCGAATTTATGCTATCTTTTCGCTTTTTCCGTTTTTTTCGACACCTCAATTGGGCAACACTGTGGAAAACCGTGGTAAGTGCTGGACAAAGGCGGTTAATGGGGCTGTCGGCAGAAATGGCATACCACGCCACCTTAGCTCTATTTCCAGCTATTTTAGCTATTTTAACTGCAATTGGGATGGTTACATCCTCAAAATTCACCTTTGAAAAGCTAACTGAGCAATTGGGTAAGATTGCTCCCGACGAAGCTCTTTTCCTGATTAAAGATTTTGTCCAAGAAATTAGCCACGGTTCAAGCCAGGGTTTTTTTTCCTTAAGTTTTCTGGCTGCCATCTGGGTATCCTCTGGAGCCCTCAGTGCTGCGATGGCGGCGTTCGATCAAATCAATCAAATTCCGCCACAGCAGATACGACCGTTTTGGAAAGCTAAGTTAATTTCTCTGGCTCTGACGATCGGTACCATAGTGTTTCTAATCTTAGCTAGCTTTCTCGTATTTGTCAGCGACTTGATTGTGAAAGTGGTAGCTAACC
Organism: Oscillatoriales cyanobacterium PMM_0019; assembly: GCA_949127975.1. Classification (GTDB taxonomy): domain Bacteria; phylum Cyanobacteriota; class Cyanobacteriia; order Cyanobacteriales; family CASBRB01; genus CASBRB01. The sequence continues at coordinate 675 of CASBRB010000067.1, forward strand.
AAACTGGCGTGTTCAAACTAGAATTACTGGCGGTGTGGCGGCTGTTCGCTTGGCCCTTGGCATTAGGTATCATTGCTTTAGCCTGTGGCTTTATCTATCGTTACGGTCCTAGTCGCTGGATTCAGGGTACACCCATTATGCCAGGAGCGATTTTGGCGGCAGTCTCCTGGGCGATCGTATCGGCTCTATTTCGGCTTTATGCGACTAATTTTGGCAATTACAACAAAATTTACGGGGCAGTAGGTGCCGTTATTGTTTTAATGCTTTGGCTTTACATGAGTTGTCTAGTCTTACTGATTGGCGAACAGTTAAATACCATAGTTGGGGAAGAAATGCAACAAAAAAAGCAGGCAAAAAACAGCAGCACTGAAGGCGGCTAAAGCGCTAAAATCAGAAGTTAGTTAAATCTAGGTAGGATAAAAATGCCATATAGCTCTATGGAAGACTGGTGGCAAGCTACATTTCCCCAAGGGCGTCAAACTGTAACAATTACCGACGCTAACGGATATCCTGTAAAAATTGCTTATGGCGAAAAAGGAACGGGTAAACCGCTGTTTCTAGTACATGGAGTTGGCAGTTGGAGTTATGGTTGGCGTTACAATATTGAGCCATTGTCCCAATATTTTCGCGTGATATGTTTTGATGCCAAGGGTAACGGCTTTTCTGAAAAACCTCCGCACCCAGAAAAAACAGGTCATCAACTGGTGGAAATGGCGCAGATAGTTCAAGCTTTGTGTGATGAACCTGCTTTTATTGCCGCCGAATCCCTGGGAGCACTGGTGACACTGGCTACTGCCCAAGCAAATCCTGAGCTATTCGCCCGATTAGTGGTGATTAATGTGCCAATTTTCCCGGAACTTTTGCCAAATCGGTGGATGCGCTTACTGTCAGATTTACCATTAGATCTAATTAAAATAGTTGATAACCTGCGGCTAGCCAGTTTGTTTGCTCCGCTGGTGCGGCAAATCTTGGCAATCGAGCGGGGGGAAGTTGTTGTGGATGCGGCAACAATCACAGAGGAAGATGTGTACTGGATAAGTTATCCTTATATTGAGTTTCCCAATGCCGTCACTAAATATGCCGAGGATTTACAACACGCAGCTAAGGAAATTCAGCGCTTACAACAGAATCTCCCGAATCTGATTAGTAATATACAAGATAACTTGAGTGCGATCGCCTGCCCTACTCTTATATTATGGAGTGATAGCGATCGATGGTTCCCTGTTACCGATGGCGAGAGACTACAGGCACAAATACCCCATTCCAGGTTCCAAATTCTCCCGAATTGCGGACACGATGCGGCTTCAACCTGCCCTGCTGCCGTAAATGCAGCTATTTTAGAGTTTCTGCTCTTTCCCAATACATATATTGTGTAATAATAAGACGATCGCCCTCTTACCACGCTACTAATGGCGCAAATACCAGATAATCTCAACGATCTTGCCGCTGCCCTAGAAGGCATCAGTGACCTAACCTTCCAACTGCCCGATCCTGAAGATGAGCAAATTCCAGAAATCGAGTTTCTACAGAAGGTAGATACCGCTTGGCAGGTTTGCGATCGCTTTGACTTGCAAACCGATATCTGGCGGGGGAAAATATTACGGATAGTGCGCGATCGTGAAAAAAAAGGTGGTGAAGGACGGGGTTCAGGCTTCTTAAACTGGCTCAAAGAGCGGGAAATTAGTAAAAGTCAAGCTTACTCCTGGATTGAACTAGCCAACAGTGCCGACACCCTCTTAGAGCAAGGGCGTTTAGAACCCGGTGCCATCAACAATTTCAGCAAACGAGCTTTTATAGAAACCGCCAAGTCCTCTCCAGAAGTGCAACAATTGGTAACTGATGCGGCGCAAAAAGGCGATCGAATCACTCGTCGCGAAGTCCGGCAACTCTCTGAGGAGTGGACAGCCATGAACTCAGAACTATTGCCAGATGAAGTCAAAGAACAAGCCGCCTCCGGTGCTATGCCCAGCCGCTACCTCGCCCCCCTAGTGCGAGAGATGGAGAAGTTGCCCAAGTCTCACCAGAAAGCATTACGGCAGGAAGTAACAGACAATCCTGATGTCGATACGGTTAAACAAACAACAGCAGACGCTCGTAACTTAGCTAAGTATCTCGACGCTGGTGCCCAAGTTCAAGCGCTCAAACAATCATCCCTAGATCTAGAAATGGCACTCGAAGAAGCACTGCGGCTGGGTTGTCTCAACGTGGCTGCTGATTTAGTTAAGCAAGCTTCTCAACTAGAACAGACTGTTGCTAAACTCTATACTACCTGGAAGCGTCTGGGCGGTATTGCCGATCGGTTGTATGTGGATACGGGAGCCAGTACACCCAATCTGCGATCGCTCCTTAATTGTCTCGATCGCCTCGTTGGTAATATTATTGAAGTGCCACTTGACGATGCAGGCGATCGAATTATTCGCCTCAAAGTTTTCAATGATTCAGAGCCTTAGCATATGTAGGGGCAACCCACTTGGGGATTGCCCCTACGAACCGCTATATGTAGAGGCAGTGCGTAAGTCCTGGCTATCTACCGATAGCTTGACGGAATGCCCTCACTGACTGAGGTTCTTCCTCTGGTTTGACATAACTTGTTAAAAGCTCTATGTCTAGTTCAGGGAATAATTCACTACTGCTTATCGGTTCATAACCAGGCACAGAACCGCTCAGTCTAAAGAGAGAAAATTTTCCGGATTGCCAAAACCAAACTTCTGGGACTTTTAAGCCTTGATAGACTTTCAGCTTATCTATTCCCCCACTGGTAATTACTACCTCAATTGCCAAATCAGGCATTTCTTTCCTAGTAGCAATGGAGTAACTTTCATCAGGTTCCAATCCTTTCGCTGCTGCTTCTCTCCGGTAGGTCGCAGAACCACAACTAAATAAGTCAATATTCATTTCATCAGCATAGGCATAGAGCAAACGGGCTATCATGGTTTTGATCATCTCATGCTCAGGTGAGATAGTCATTAACTCTAGGGTTTCTTCTAGGTAAGTCATGCGGAGTCTGGGACGTGGAGAAAGGGTGGCAATCAGGTTCTCATATTGTTGCCAACTGACTCCAGCTAAAGTTATCCTGGGTTCGATGACGGCAGGGCTAATCTTTTCTAATTCTGCTTGGGGGATGTCTAGGGTTATTTTCATAAAGCAGCCGCAATACGTTTTCGCACACCGGGTGAGCGGAATCCCAAGACAATATCTTTGGGAGAAATGCCGCGCCGACTCAGCTCTTGATCGATGACTATTTCGGTGCTGTTGTGCTGAATCCAGACTTTGCCATCAATGATGTCTAGTTGCATAGCGCAACCGTAAATGCGATAGTCGCTACGCCAGCCAACATGCATGACTAAATAGCGATCGCGTTCGGGATCGAAAATCAACTGTGCTTCAGGATCGTCTATAGCGAAGCTTTCTAAAAAATCGCGCACGCTCTGGCGGTAATCGTTTACTCGATCCATTGCTCAATAACCTCCATATCAGGATTATAAACGATCAAGCGAACTTGGTAGCGATCGATTGCCGTCCTAGCTGGCTCAAAGCGCAAAAAGGTCTGATATACGTCTTTTGGTACAGCTAAATACAGAATTCTTTCTGGAGCTTCTGAGATTTCCAAGGCAATGCGATAGTTTAAGAATTGACCAAGGGCGGTATGAAATTCGGAAATGATTGAACCGCTAACAAAACTTTTCACTTCTACTGCTATAATTCTTCCTTCTTTTTCGGCAGCGATCGATTCTGATGCGGCAAGGTCAATATAAATATCAGCGATGCCATAGCGGAGGCGATAGGGATCGTGGGTGATAGTCCAACCGTCTTTTTGCAAAGCGATTTTGACGGTATCGTGAAAAAAATCTTTTGCCACTAATTTTTAATCCCAGTAGTAGCAATTGAGCGAATGAACTGCCGCTGACCGACAATAAACAATAATACCACTGGTACTGTAGCAATTACCACAGCCGCCATCAGTAGCGGCCAACTGTTAGTATACTGCTCCTGAAAATCTGACAAAGCTAGCTGCACCGTCCTCAAGGCTGGGCGGGTGGTAAACACTAACGGCTTAAACAAATCATTCCACTCGCCTATAAACGTGAACAAAAACAGCGTCACCAACGCTGGCCTCGACAAAGGTAACATTACCCGCCACAAAATCTGTAACCGATTTGCCCCGTCTATCGCTGCGGCTTCCTCAATTTCTACGGGGATGGTTTGGAAATACTGCCGCAGGAGGAAAATACCGAAGCCATTTGCTGCCGTGGGCAAAATCAGGCTGCCGTAGGTATTAATCAGGTGTCCCCACTTCAACACCAGAAATATTGGAATCACCAAAATCTGAAAGGGAATTACCAGGGTTGCTAGGACAAGCAGCAGGATTGCTTGACGCCCCCGGAATTTGAGTCGTGCCAAAGCATAGCCTGCTAAGGCTGAAGTAATAATCTGAAACCCAGTCACAGCCAAAGCTACCAGTGTGGAATTGGCAAACGCTAGGAGAAAGTCACCACGCCGCCAAGCTTCTCGGTAATTAGCCCAAGTAAGATGATCTAGCGCGATTGTGCCAGGGGTGGCACCCACAGGTGTTACGGAAGTAAGAAACACCACACCAAGCGGTAGCAGCACCACAATGGCACCTAGCACCAGCAAAATCAAGCTCAGGGATGTGACTTTCTCCCCCGCTAACCCTGACGGGTATAACGGGGGCTTCAAAGATAGAATATCCATTACTAACAGAGTAATCTATCTCTAAAGTTTCACAGTTCAACGGGTGAGTATCCCCTAGCCCTCCCTGTGCAGAAACCATGAGTCCCACGGCATGGTAAATAATATAACATTTTTTCTATATAGTGTCAATGCTTATATTGATCGGCATTCCTCTCCCGCTAACCCTGTCGGGTCTAGCCGGGAGACCCCTGCCGACAATTCAGTTGGACATCGCCACTCCTAAAGCAGAATCGGGAGTCTGGTTTTTTTTCTATACTGTATCATATCAGCTCCCATTTTCCCATCGGCCCTGCTGTACCCCTATGCTTTTAGCGCCAGATAAGATATTATTCACTTCAGGAATAGCTCTCAACCAGCAGTAACGTCTAACATAGAGATTTGTTAAGTTAAATTTAACCATTTTCACACTCACCCTCAAGATACAAGGTTCACCGACCTCGGATGGGCTTAGTTAGGAACACAGGAGACTATCGATACTATGGGGCAGATTGCAGCCAGTCCAGAAATTGACTTCCACAGCGAAACTTACAAAGACGCTTACAGTCGCATCAACGCGATTGTGATTGAAGGTGAACAAGAAGCCTACGATAATTACATCAAACTTGCTGAACTGCTGCCAGAAGAAAAGGATGAGTTAATCCGCTTATCCAAAATGGAGAGCCGTCACAAGAAGGGGTTTGAAGCTTGTGGGCGAAATCTCCAGGTAGCGCCGGATATAGAATTTGCCCGGAAGTTCTTTTTGCAATTGCACCAGAATTTCCAGGCTGGGGCGGCTCAGGGCAACGTAGTTACCTGCTTGCTGATTCAATCACTTATTATTGAGTGCTTTGCGATCGCAGCGTACAATATCTACATCCCAGTTGCCGATGATTTTGCCCGCAAGATTACAGAGGGCGTTGTCAAAGACGAGTACACTCACCTCAACTTTGGCGAAGTCTGGCTAAAAGCCCACTTTGAGGAATCCAAAGCCGAACTTGCACAAGCCAATCGTCAGAACCTGCCCATCGTCTGGAGGATGCTCAACGAAGTTGAGAATGATGCTCGCGTACTAGCGATGGAAAAAGAAGCCTTAGTGGAAGACTTCATGATTGCCTATGGCGAAGCTCTGAGCAACATCGGCTTTACCACCCGCGATATTATGCGGATGTCAGCCTACGGTTTGGCAGCGGCTTAGGTGGCGACAGTATAAGTGGGAGGGGTGCTAGGGGAGCAATTTCTCCCTCCTGACTCCGTACCCACTTCCTCATCCCTAGTCACTGAGGGGGCAAGTAACCGACTTTTCTCCTAACCAATCTGTAAAGGTAGTTTCATCTTTATAATGTCGAGGAGTTTGCAGCAACAAGCGCCAAGCCTCACGAGCATCCAATATGTAATTACTGCTTTTTTCAGGATAGTGAATTTTTAACAATTCTTGAACCAACGGATAATAGTCAGAATTTATTCCCGGAAAAATATGGTGTTCGGCATGGTAGGAAAAATTTAGATGCAGCAGGTCAAAGATTTTAGGAACCCGTATAGATACAATATTGATCAGTGGGTCGTTAGTGCTTGTCATCTGGCAAAACATGTGTTGGTATAAGCTACAAAAATAAGGCGATAATTTACTGGGACAGATTTACCAGCTTGAGTAATTTTTACTTAATCTTGCCGACTGTGGCAATAGCATTGGTAACTCGGAAGGCGATCGCCTTCCGAGTCAAGTATGCATGATACGATGATTTTGTCAATGTGTAAGTCCTATATTCTTCCAGGAGAGCAGATATAGAAATGAGGCTATATTCACCACTCACAATTGTTTCTTATCTAATCGGTCCGACGCTGATTATCTTCAGCCATATCGGATCGTTGCTCGTTCTAATTACTGGCTTATCGAGGGGCGCTCTCCTATGGCTCGTATTGTTGTATGTAATCCGCATGCTGGCAACGACCAGCATCTACCATCGCCTACTCACCCACAAAAGCTATCAGGCTCCCGCTCCAGTTCTCTGGGTGGGCAGTATTTTGGCGGCGGCGGCGGGGCAGATGGGACCAAGTTGGTGGAAAGCGCACCACATGGCCCATCATCAATATGCCGATCGAAATCTCGATACCCATTCCCCATATACGCCGCTTCAGGGAATCAGAGGATTTTATTGGTCTCAAGGGGGTTGGCTGTTATCTTCCCGGTTCTTTCCTGCCAAACTGCCGATTGATGTTGAGAGTGATGGGGTATTAAAAGTGATTGACCGTTTGCACTTTCTTCCTCTAGTGGCACTTGGGGCTATCTCATATTACATTGGTGGCGTTGAATATCTCGGTGCTTTTTTTCTCAGCAATACCTTACTTTTTCATGGGGTGCAAACTGTCAACTCCCTCTGCCATATTGTGGGTAAGCAACCGTTTATCACTGACGACTACAGTCGAAATAATTGGTTTGTGGCATTTCTAACTCTGGGTGAAGGCTGGCATAATCTCCATCACGCCTTTCCGTCATCTAGTCGGCATGGCATCACCATTAGGGGTGGACAGGTTGTCTATCTTCTAGACCCTACGTTTTGTTTTATTAAAGTGCTTGATTTCGTGACATTAGCATCAAAGCTTAGAGTACCGTCTGAAACCGCTCTGCTTGCGCGTGCCAAGAAAGAAAACTTTCAGCCGCAGTGATAATACATCCAAGCGTTTTGGCAGCAATTCTCATGAGAGAAGAATAGCTGTTCAAGCTGCCGACATGTCGGTATGGTAAGGACAACTGAATGAGACAAGAGAGCCAGAACCGTTGAGCCAGCAGGGTGTGAATTCCAGACTTGGGCTACCAGTTCACACACTGCCGTCTTGGCAGCCCAAAATTGGCTACCTGGCTGAAAAATTTTGACGACAATCAGGCAATCGTTAAAGAGTTAGAGTATGGCATGGACTATGCCAAGTTTCGCCGGATATGGAGGTTTTATTTGCTGTGGTTCGTTCGCAATTTTGCCAGTTGTAATGGGGAATATAACGGTAACGGTCAATTTTTATTGGTTCATGCTTAATGGCTGATGTCCCGATGACTGGTGCAGGTGGGTTGAACTCTGAGCCTGTGCCAGTTGATTACCGCCCAATCCAGCCAGAGTCTCAACCGCACTTGAATCAACCGAGCTAGCTTTGCCAACCGAAGTTAGCTGCAATCTGAGGCACTTACTTCTAGACAGGCATTACTGCGTAGCCCCTCAACGCAGTAATGCCGAACGGGCAGTCGCTCAAAAGAACGACGATTTTGTGTACTATTATTAAGAGTCCTTAAGTATATCTTGCTTTCCAACCCCATTTCCGCCTAATTCACAGGTCTAATTAGAATAATTCATGTTTGGTCTCATCGGTCACCTTACCAGTTTGCAACACGCCCAAGCCGTCGCTAAAGAGCTAGGCTACCCAGAATACGCCGATCAAGGGTTGGATTTCTGGTGCAGTGCGCCTCCCCAAATCGTCGATAATATTACCGTCACCAGTATTACTGGTCAAAAAATAGAAGGTCGGTATGTAGAATCTTGCTTTCTGCCAGAGATGCTTGCCAATCGCCGGATTAAGGCAGCGGTACGTAAAATTCTCAACGCGATGGCTCATGCCCAAAAGCACGGGATTAACATCACTGCACTGGGAGGCTTTTCCTCGATTATTTTTGAAGAGTTTAACCTGCACGAGAGCAAACAGGTTCGCAACATCAAGCTAGAGTTCGATCGCTTTACCACTGGCAACACCCACACAGCTTACATTCTTTGTCGCCAGGTTGAACAAGCATCGCAAAAACTGGGGATTGAATTATCTAAGGCGACGGTTGCTGTTTGCGGTGCTACTGGCGACATTGGCAGTGCTGTCTGCCGCTGGCTGGATGCACGCACGGATGTGGCGGAACTATTGCTCATCGCCCGGAATCAAGAGCGATTGCAAGCTTTACAGTCAGAGCTAGGGCGAGGTAAAATCATGGGATTGGAGGAAGCTCTGCCTCTGGCTGATATTATCGTCTGGGTTGCCAGTATGCCTAAAGGCATCGAAATTGACCCCACTGTGTTGAAGCAACCTTGTTTGTTGATTGATGGGGGTTATCCGAAAAACTTGGCAACCAAAATTCAGCATCCGGGTCTCTACGTTCTCAATGGGGGCATTGTGGAGCATTCCCTAGATATTGACTGGAAGATTATGCAAATCGTTAGTATGGACGTGCCAGCACGCCAACTATTTGCCTGTTTTGCTGAATCCATGCTGCTGGAATTTGAAAAGTTGCACACCAACTTTTCTTGGGGACGGAATCAAATTACGGTGGCTAAAATGGAGCAGATAGGCAAATTTTCCGTAAAACACGGATTCCTACCTCTATTGTTGAGCCATTAAAATGGACTGAAATCGTTAACGAAAACGGGCTCACCCTCATTTAACTGTTAATTTGTATTCATCCCCACCCATGAGTACATGGATGGGTCATTCTGCTGGTTTTAGGTAAAATGTCAAGTTCTCAACGCAAGCCTTTACTATTAGATTTTGAAAAGCCGCTCTCGGATTTGGAAACGCGGATTAACCAGATTCGTGAACTAGCAGAGGAAAATAACGTCGATGTCTCTGACCAGATCCGTCAGTTGGAGGCACGAGCGGTGCAACTGCGTCAAGAGATTTTTAGGGGCTTGTCGCCATACCAGCGGCTGCAAGTCGCTCGCCATCCCCGCCGCCCTAGTATGCTAGACTACATCCAGGCAATTACCGATGAATGGATAGAAGTTCATGGCGATCGCTGTGGCTCTGACGATCCAGCCTTGGTTGCAGGCATTGCCAGACTTGCAGGGCAACCAGTAGTAATGCTAGGACATCAAAAAGGTCGCGATACCAAAGACAATGTCGCTCGTAACTTTGGCATGGCTTCCCCAGGCGGCTACCGGAAAGCGCTGCGGTTAATGGAACACGCCCATAGATTTGGCATGCCGATTTTCACCTTCATCGATACCCCCGGCGCTTGGCCGGGTATTGAAGCGGAGGAAATGGGGCAGGGAGAAGCGATCGCTCACAACCTACGGGAAATGTTTAGTCTCGACGTGCCCATCATCTGCACGGTGATTGGAGAAGGCGGTTCCGGCGGTGCCTTGGGCATTGGCGTAGCAGACAGGCTGTTAATGTTCGAGCATTCCGTTTATTATGTTGCTAGTCCCGAAGCCTGTGCTTCCATTCTCTGGAAAGATGCTACCAAGGCTATACAAGCAGCAGAAGCTATGAAAATCGCCGCCGTCGATTTGAAAAACCTGGGTATCCTCGACGAGGTGTTGCCGGAACCAATCGGTGGAGCCCACTCTGACCCCCTTGCTGCGGCTGCCACCCTTAAAAAAGCGTTTTTGCTTTCTTTACAGGAACTAAGCAAGCTTACAGCCCGGCAACGGCGAGATCTGCGATATCAGAAGTTTCGGAATATGGGTGTATTTACTGAAGTTTCTGTCTGAATCGGCTGTGACCACTCACCAAAGGGAGTGTCAAAAAGTTTCTCATCTGATGGCGATCGCTCAATTAAATGAGCTGGCATTTACAGTTTAATGCATAGCGTTGAAATCTTCTAGGTTGCTGCCTGCTTTGTTTGTAATTACTCCCTCACACATTTCAACAAAAAATCGATCGTAACTATGGCTTATTCCAATAGTCCCAATGGCTCTCAATCTGGAAGTGGCATTAAAGACACACTCAGTCAAATAGAGACTAGACCCGATCGCAACACACTAAACGGTCGGGAACCCAAATTGCAGCCGCCCCCGGAAGACCTGAACGATAAAATGATGGATGCCGTGCGGACGCTACTGTTGGGAGTGGGCGAAGATCCGGAGCGTGAGGGATTACTCAGGACACCTAAGCGCGTTGCCGAGGCGATGAAATTTCTCACCAGTGGCTATACCCAGTCTTTAGAAGAAATTGTCAACGAAGCCATCTTTGATGAGGGACATAATGAGATGGTGCTAGTGCGGGATATCAATGTTTTTAGCCTCTGCGAACACCACATGCTGCCGTTTATGGGCAAGGCTCACGTTGCCTATATCCCTAACCAAAAGGTTGTCGGACTCAGCAAGCTAGCGCGGATTGTAGAGATGTACTCTCGGCGGTTACAAGTGCAGGAACGGCTAACACGCCAGATTGCTGTAGCGGTTAACAATATTTTGGAGCCACAGGGAGTTGCCGTAGTGATAGAAGCTACCCACATGTGCATGGTGATGCGTGGTGTCCAGAAACCTGGTTCTTGGACTGTTACCAGTGCGATGGTGGGCGCGTTTCAGGACGAGCAAAAAACCCGTGAAGAGTTTTTCAACTTGATTCGCCATCAACCAGCCTTTTTTTAAAGGTTCGTAGTGAGGACTTTAGTCCTTACATAATGAGGACTAAAGTCCTCACTACGAACTAAGTTAATCCCAGTTTGGCAAACAACTGGGCTACCTTATTTAAATCCTTATCTCCAGGCTCACGCTCTACCCCGCTCGACAAATCAATGCCACTGGGTTGCACCTGACTTAAGGCATCTAAAACATTATCTGCTGTTAAGCCACCAGCAAGTAGCCAAGGACAACTAGGGTAAAACTGTCGCAAGGAAGTCCAGTCGATGGTAGTGCCAGTGCCGCCTAACATCTGGGGATGGTAGGCGTCAAGTAATAGGGTATCAATACAGTTGGTGTATGCCTCTGCCTGGGTTAAATCTGATTTTGTCCTTACCCTCAAAGCTTTGATAATTTCTACGTTGGGCAAACACTGGCGCAACTGTTGGCAAAATTCTGTTGTTTCTTTACCATGTAATTGCACACTTGTCAAGTACGCGGTGACAACGGTTTGACAGATGTGTTCGCAACTGGCATCGGCAAACACGCCAATGCGCGAGACATTAGGGGGTAGTTGTGCCACTACTGCCCGGATTTGTTCTGGGGTGACGTAGCGGGGGGATGCGGGTACACAGATAAATCCTAGGGCGGTTGCTCCTAGGTGGGCTATAGCTTTCCCCTGCTCCGGTTTGGTAATCCCACAAATCTTTACGCGCATAAATTTAAAATTTGTATCAAAACTTCATGTAATTGTTAAATCTTAAAACAAATAGTAGCTCTGGACGGACAGAGCGAGTTAATATCATCCGGAACCATAAGGTACGATCGTACCTAAAAAAAATTCCCTAACTATTCCTTAGGTTAGTGGTGGGAATTGCCCATCTAGGTTATCAAAGAAGGAGACAAAAAATTGATGTTGCTAAATTTACTGGCGGCAGTGCAGCCAACCGTTCCCGCGACCCCAGCATGGTCCCCCACTGTAGGGATTATCATGGCTGCGTTCTGCGTGCTTGGTCTGATCGTCGCTAACAATGCCGTTGAACGTCCGGGAGTTGGTGCTAAACTACCTTTCACTATCCCAGGTCTCAATCCAAACTTTAGCCTCGGTCAGTTTGTCGGAGGTATGGCTTTTGGTCACATTTTGGGCGCTGGTGCCATTTTGGGATTAACTAATTTGGGTCTGTTTTGACACTCCCCGCTCTCTCATAGACGGGGATTCTTGGTTCCGTGAGCGAACTTGCTAAGACAGGATTTATCCTGTCTTAGTATAGGTCTTTAAGATTGGCTATCCTGGTAAATAGAGGCGTCACAATTAAGGAAAATTTGATGCAAGCAGCTTGGCGAATAGGATCTTTATTTGGCATCCCCCTATTTATAGATCATTCGTGGTTTTACATATTAGTTTTTGTAACTTATCTTAATGCCATAAGTCTCTACCGCGTCTGGGGGCTAACTTTGGCTTGCAGCGCTGGGTTGGTGATGGCGCTGTTACTGTTTGGCTCTGTGTTACTGCATGAACTGGGTCACAGCTTGGTAGCGCTGAAGCAGGGGATAAAAGTTAACTCTATTACTCTGTTTCTCTTTGGCGGCGTCGCTTCCATCGATAAAGAATCTAAAACTCCTGGTGAAGCTTTTCAAGTTGCCATTGCTGGACCGATGGTGAGCTTATTGCTGTCTGGGCTGTTTTATGGCTTGACTAAGTTACTACCTGTAGTCAGTATTGGAAATGTTTTGGTTAACCACCTCGCTTATATAAATTTGGTATTAGCGCTGTTTAACCTAATTCCCGGCTTACCTCTCGATGGGGGACAGGTTTTAAAAGCATTGGTTTGGAAGCTGACTGGCAACCGCTTTCAGGGTGTGCGCTGGGCAGCGAAAAGTGGTCAGGTTTTGGGCTGGGTAGCTGTAGCATTGGGTGTTACAGTGTTTTTGGCCGATCGTGGTGATATTGGTGGGCTCTGGCTAGCACTCATCGGTTGGTTTATTTCTAGAAATGCCAGCAACTACGATCGAATGGCGACTTTACAGGAAGTCTTGCTGAAAGTGCAGGCAGCAGACGCCATGACTCGCGACTTTCGGGTGGTGGATGCTGACATGACTTTACGCCAGTTTGCCGACGAGTACATTCTGGCAGACGCCCATACTTTACAGGTTTACCCCTACTATGCGGCATCTGACGGGCGTTACCGTGGTTTAGTTTCTGTAGAAAATTTACACTTTATAGAGCGCAGCAGATGGGATGTTGAACCGCTGCAAACTATTGTGCTACCTCTGACGGAAATTGTCAGCGTGCCAGAAAAGACTGCCCTGGCTGAAGTGATTAACTGTTTGGAAGCTCACAAAATGAAACGGATTACCGTGCTTTCACCCGCTGGGACAGTTGCTGGCGTTATTGATAAGGGTGATATTGTCCGTGCAGTGGCGTCCAAGTTGAAACTGGTAGTACCTGATGCAGAAATTAAGCGGATTAAAGCTGAGGGCACCTATCCACTGGGATTGCCTTTGCCAGCTATAGCTAAAGCAAC
>CASBRB010000068.1 GCA_949127975.1 Oscillatoriales cyanobacterium PMM_0019
ATATAAAGCGCCGCTCTGTCTTTCACGGAGCCGCCTGGATTGAGAAACTCTGCTTTTCCTAAGATTTCACAACCCGTTTCTTTGCTAAAGCTGTGGAGCCGAATCAGTGGTGTGTTACCGATCGTACCAACAAAACCGTTTTTAATATCCATAAAAGGTAGCTGGGCAGCAGATTAGTAAGAATAGCGATATATCATTTTACCTTGACAACTCCCCCGATTAGAAATCGGGGGTCGCCAGATTTACTTGTTGGGCTGAGGTGTCATCCGCAGGTAAGGCTTGATTTCTGTGTAGCCTTTGGGGAATTTCTCTTTCAGCACTTCAGGATCTTTCAGAGAGGGAACAATCACGCAATCATCCCCATCTTTCCAGTTGGATGGAGTCGCTACACTATATTTGTCAGTTAACTGCAACGAATCAATTACCCGCAGCAATTCATCAAAGTTACGACCTGTGCTGGGTGGATAAGTCAAGGTCAGACGCAGTTTCTTGTTAGGATCGATGACGAAGACAGACCGCACTGTCACCATCGCGTCGGCGTTGGGGTGAATCATGTCGTAAAGTTCTGAAACTTTCTTATCGGGATCTGCTAGAATAGGATAATTAAGTTTCACACTCTGGGTTTCTTCAATATCACCTATCCAGCCTTGGTGAGATTGGACATCATCCACGCTCAGGGCTAGCGCTTTGACGTTGCGTTTGTCGAACTCTGGCTTAAGGCGGGCAACTTCGCCTAACTCGGTGGTGCAAACAGGGGTAAAGTCTTTGGGGTGGGAGAACAGCACCACCCAGCTATCGCCTGCCCAGTCATAAAAATTAATCTCACCCTCTGAAGAAGCTTGGGTGAAGTTGGGTACTGTGTCGCCTAGTCTGAGGGACATAACCGATTTCCTGTATCAATTGGGACGATTTCCTATCATGCCATAGAAATACGGTTAACAGAGCGGAGTTTAGATCTTGTTTAGATTTCATTGTCAAAGCAGACGTGTGGGCATCGTGAAGCTGGTGCGGATGGCGTCATAAAATGAGAAAATGGAAACAAAATTTAAACTAATCTGAGGGATGCTAACCTCAAGTAAGCTGTGTTGGGAGAAATATTCATGAAACGATTGGTTCGTCTGTTAGCAGTATTGTGTCTGTTCGTGGGTTGCCTGGGATGGTTAGGTCTTCCCCAAAAGGCAATGGCAGCCGATTTGACTGGTGTCACCCTGCTCACTAGCCCGCTTTTGGCAGTCGATGCACCCCTGCGGAATGCGGCAGACGATAAGCTGGCTAGTGAGTTTGGCAAAAAAATCGATTTGAATAACACTAATGTGCGTGCCTTTCGGCAATATCCAGGAATGTACCCCACCCTGGCGGGGAAAATTGTCCAAAATGCTCCATATCAGAAGGTAGAGGATGTCTTGGAAATTCCCGCACTCACCGCTCGCCAAAAAGAACTATTACAAGCTAACATGGACCACTTCACAGTGACCGATCCAGAGTCAGCATACATCGAAGGCGGCGATCGCTATAACCCTGGCGTCTACTAAGCAGTGAAATTCCTGCCGATCTGCTTTTATCATAAATGAGCAGAATACCCCACCCATGTACTCATGGGTGGGAACTAACTTTTAGATATATAGCAACCGCGCAAGGCGGTTAGGACATTCTCTCAATCTTACGCTCCTGTCACAGTAAGGGCTTTACTCCTGACTCCTGACTCGCAGACTCGCTGACTCGCAGACTCGCTGACTCGCAGACTCGCTGACTCGCAGACTCGCTGACTCCTGACTCCTGCTATAGATTAAGTTTTTGGTTTTGATCTGTTGAATCCTGATATAGATATCCCGAATCAGTTTGACGTTCTAGTGGTGGGTGCTGGGGCCGCTGGTTTATATGCGGCGCTTTGCCTGCCAGAATATTTACAGGTCGGGTTGATTAGCAAAGATAACCTGCCTCTGTCTGCTAGTGACTGGGCACAGGGGGGCATTGCTGCCGCGATCGATCCCGCTGATTCGCCCGCGCTGCACGTCGAGGATACCATCAAAGCTGGTGCTGGTCTTTGCGATTTCAAGGCAGTCCAGTTTATGGTGGAACAAGCCCCTTTTTGTATTCAGTCTTTAGTGGAAATGGGTGTGGCTTTCGATCGCCACGGTACTCAGCTAGCCTTAACCCTGGAAGCGGCACACTCTCGTCCCCGCGTCCTTCATGCCGCTGACACCACAGGTAGGGCAATAGTTAGCAATCTGACACTCCAGGTGTTGAAACGTCACAACATCCAGGTTTTGCCCCAGGCGTTTGCCTTAAGTCTGTGGATGAATCCGGTTTCCCAACGATGTCAGGGGATTAGCTTGATTTACCAAGGTCGAATTAGCTGGGTACGTGCCAAAGCGGTAGTGCTGGCAACTGGTGGCGGGGGTCAAGTTTTTGCTCAGACAACTAACCCAGCGGTAAGTACCGGAGATGGGGTAGCTCTAGCTTGGCGTGTTGGTGCTATCGTCCGAGACTTGGAATTTGTCCAATTTCACCCCACTGCTTTAACCAAGTCAGGAGCCCCCCGTTTCTTGATTAGTGAAGCAGTAAGAGGGGAAGGCGCTCACTTGGTAGACTCCCAAGGACAGCGGTTTGCCTTTGATTACCACCCTGCGGGTGAACTCGCGCCTAGAGATGTGGTTAGTAGGGCAATTTTCAGTCACTTACAGAAAACGGCAGCCGATCCAACTAAGGATAACGTTTGGTTGGATTTGCGATCGATCCCAGCCGAAAAAATTACTCACCGCTTTCCCAACATTATCCAAGTTTGTCAGCACTGGGGAATTGATGTTTTCCACCAGCCGATTCCCGTTGCTCCGGCTGCTCATTACTGGATGGGAGGGATTTATGTAGATTCAACCAGCCGTACCTCCATCCCAGGATTATATGCAGTAGGAGAAACAGCTAGTACCGGCGTCCACGGTGCTAATCGATTGGCAAGCAATTCTCTACTCGAATGTATAGTCTTTGGCGCTCAACTCAGTCAGATTGCAGTTGACGAGATGGAAAAAGCTCCAGCTACTCATCCTCAATCGATGCTAATTGAGGAAGAACTCGATTCTTATGCCCTAAGCTCTTGGGCTACTCAGAAAGAAAAAATTGCCGTCCTGCGACAAGATATACCCCGTTTAATGTGGCAAAGTGCTGGGATTTGTCGGCAACAGGATGTCTTGGAGTCGGCGCTTTCTCAGGTAGAAATCTGGCGACAAGAATTTGACTGTCTGCCCTTGAGTCAATACTTGCTGCACCTACAGCCAGGAAAAACTGTAAGAATGCCATCACCCGAAACTGACATTCGTACTTGGGGAGAAACTCGAAACTTACTAGATGTAGCGTTTTTGATTCTCAAAAGTGCTGCCTTTCGCACCGAAAGTAGGGGCGGACACTATCGGCTGGACTATCCACAAACCGAGCCCCAATGGCAAGTCCATACATTGGTACAAAAAAACTGCTGGTGGAAATCCTCACCATTAGCCGCGCCAGCAGTTTAGTGATAGCGGGACCCACCAGAACCACCAGTTTTAGGAGGATCTTTGCCGTCGTCTGGCGGGTTGAACCCGCTTAGCCCTAGGTTGGGCGAGCCTACAACCAAAGCGCCGCTTCCAAAACTGTTCGACGCTATGCTATTGGGTAGATTTGGCTGGCTTGTGATATAGAGAATCACCGAGCTGAGAAAGGGCAACCCAATAAGAAAAGTTACTCGACCTGTAAGTTGGAGGTAAGTAGCCATAATACCCATTACCCTCAGTTAAGTTTTTCGTTTGCGAGTAAGTTGACATGTACTGATGACAATCGCCATAGATACCTTTGGTTGGTAGGTTTTTAATTTTATAATTTAGATTAACATACACAATAGCGCTTACTCTAGCTTGTAAACATAAACTTAACAACCCAACCGAGCTATAGGACGGTAGTCTTCTAGCAAATCAGTTCTTTAGTAGGACGTTGCAAGCTATTCTATTTGGCGTTAACCTCAGCACCCTGTTTTCAGCTAGACCTTTAAGGTGACCTGATTGACTCCTTAAAGTTCCCCATACCATACTATAACATATCGCCAACGGTCGGTGTCATATTTTGTAGTGAATGCTGCTAAGTTCAGTCCTAGGAGGTAGTGTGCGTGAGGCAATGTCTGTGCTAGAGGCGCGTGAGCTCCGCCACTGGGGCTAACGGCAGGCTGCAAACGATAGAGCATCGACTA
>CASBRB010000069.1 GCA_949127975.1 Oscillatoriales cyanobacterium PMM_0019
ACTCCAACCCACCCCCAGCCCCTCCCAGGAGGGGAGCAGGGAGAAGGGGGGAAAGAGCAGAAAATCCGACTCTTACTCCTACGAGTCCTGAATTGTTAAACTTTAGTAAATTGTAGGAAATTTGAACCAATCTGTGGTAAATCAACTCTCAACAGCAACTTTTACATTTGACTCTATTGAAGCCGCCCTGGCAGACTTCAAAGCTGGCCGGATGCTGGTCGTGGTAGATGATGAGAACCGGGAAAACGAAGGCGACTTGATCTGCGCGGCTCAGTTTGCTACGCCCGACCTAATTAATTTTATGGCGGTGTATGCACGAGGCTTGATTTGTCTGGCTCTGACAGGTTCGCGCCTCGATGAACTAGACTTGCCTTTGATGGTGAGCAACAACACCGACAGCAACCAAACAGCCTTCACAGTAAGTATTGATGGGGGCACTCACCTAGGGGTAACTACCGGAATCTCAGCAGAAGACCGCGCCCGTACTATCCAAGTGACAATTAATCCAGCCACGAAGCCTAACGATCTCCGACGCCCCGGTCACATTTTTCCTATCCGAGCTAGGGAGGGAGGTGTCCTCAAACGTGCAGGGCATACGGAAGCAGGTGTTGACTTGGCTCTACTGGCTGGGCTGTACCCTGCGGGGGTAATCTGTGAAATCCAGAATCCCGATGGCTCGATGGCAAGGTTGCCAGAACTAATCCAGTATGCCCAAACTCACAAGCTGAAAATTATTAGTATTGCTGACTTAATCAGTTACCGCCTCAAGCACGAACGCTTCGTCCGCCGCGAAACAATTGCTGATTTACCCACCCAGTTCGGTCAATTCCAAATCTACGCCTACCTTAACACCTTAGATCGGTCCGAGCATGTTGCTATCGTTAAGGGTAACCCTGCTGAGTTCCCCGATCATCCAGTGATGGTAAGGATGCACTCAGAATGCCTGACGGGAGACTCTCTAGGTTCCCTACGCTGCGACTGTCGGATGCAGTTGGAAGCAGCTCTGAAAATGATTGAAAACGCTGGCTGCGGAGTGGTAGTATATCTGCGACAGGAAGGTCGCGGAATTGGTCTGATCAACAAGTTAAAAGCTTACTCGTTGCAGGATATGGGACTCGATACGGTGGAAGCTAATGAGCGGCTGGGTTTTCCAGCAGATCTGCGCAACTATGGGGTAGGAGCGCAAATGCTCACCGATCTAGGTGTGAAAAAAATCCGCCTGATTACCAACAATCCTCGCAAAATTGCTGGGTTGAAGGGTTATGGCTTGGAGGTGGTAGACCGGGTGCCCCTGTTGATTGAAGCAACTGACCATAATTCTAATTATCTGGCGACTAAGGCTCAAAAGCTAGGTCATCTACTGTTGCAGACTTATTTGGTTACTGTAGCGATGCAATGGTACGATGAACCCGAAAATGTGGCAGAACGGTATGAGCGATTGGAGAAAATACGGCAACTGTCAGCAAAATATCACTTGGTACTACAGGAGGAAGCACGTCCGGTAGCAATCGCTTTGTTCGGTAAGCCCTCTCTGACATTCCACTTAGGCTTCGATCAAGCCGATTTGGCTGCACCCGGATGGTTTGAAGCCCCCTCACACCCCTATGTAAGAGCGATCGCTCAAATGCTCGATTCTTTAGCCAGTTTGCCGCAACTGCAACACCTGGAATTTCTAATTTCCACAGGCTGCGATCCTTTAACTGGTTTACAAGTTCAACTAGATAGGCAGACTTTTCCCTTAAGCCAACTGCCTTCGTCTGTATGCGAACATCTGGAAACTCAAAAAATTTATAGTTTTGTGAGCAAAGAATGATCACCCCTGCCTCCCCTGCTAATTTCTTGAGAGCCCTGTTTAATTCTGGTCTGCTTCTAGTTTGTGGGTTGTGGCTAGTAGCACCTCAGGTGTATGCACAACCATCCCAAACTTATATCGCCCAATTGAGTGCCACAGATTTATTGAATCGGGGGCAGAGCAAATATCGTAGCGGAGACTATAAAGCGGCGATCGCTGATTTTACCACAGCAATTCGTCAACAACCGTCTCTGGCAGAAGCTTATTTCTACCGAGGGCAGGCTCTTCACCAACTAGGAGATAACCCAAGCGCGATCGCCGATTTCACTAACGCTATCCGCATCGATCCTAGTGATGCTGCCTTTTTTATGAATCGAGGTATTGTCTACAGCGAACAGAAAAATTACCCAGTGGCGATCGAAGATTACACTAAAGCGCTCCAAATCAACTCCAACGATGCTAAGGCTTACTACAACCGAGCTATTGCCCGCGAGGCATTGTCATCTAATCAAGAAGCTGTTGCCGACTATTCCCAGACAATTCGCCTGGAGCCTGACAATATCCCGGCTTTCTTAAACCGGGGTCGCCTTCTCATCCTACTGGGTGATAACCAAATTGCCGTTGCTGATTCTAACCGGGTGCTAAACTTATGTAAAGGCATTACCTGCAATGTTCCTACGGTGGTGGCAGCCTATGAAACCAGAGGTATTGCCCTTAGCCATATGGAAGATTTTACTGGAGCGATCGCTTCAGCTAACCAGGCAATTCAACTGGCTCCTAAAGACTCTAGTACATATTATACGCTGGCTCTTATCCACTACCAACAGGGTGATAAAAAAACTGCTCTAGCTGATGATAGTCAGGCGATTCATGCCGATTATAAAAATGCTCTGGCTTATCGCCACCGAGGAAAGCTCCGCTACGAGTTGGGAGATGTAGATGGAGCAGTTGAGGATATGAGGACAGCCGCTAGACTTTTTTCAAATCTTGGGCAGACGGCCGATTATAAGATATCAGTTGACTTGATTAGAAAATTTCAGCAATGAAGACCCCCACCGTCCACAAGTTTAGATGGGGATTCTGATGAGTAGTCAATAAGGTAATACAGAGATATCACGAAATGACCATCACATTTGAACAGAAAATTTGGACGGATGAAGAGTTTATGGCGTTGCCAGAGGATGGGCACTATGAATTGGTGAATGGGGAACTGGTCAATATGGGCAATTCGGGGATGGAGCATGGCTATATTGCCAGTAACCTGATTGTTTTTTTGGGCGGATTGGTGCGATCGCAAAAGCTAGGCGTGATCTGTGACTCTAGTACAGCCTTTACCATGAAAACCGGTAATAAGCGATCGCCCGATGTATCTTTCATTGCTAAAGAACGGCTTCAAGGAATCAAGCGACTGCCAAAAGGCTATTTCCAGGGTTCACCAGATTTAGCTGTGGAAATTCTTTCTCCTAGCAATACAGTAGAAGAGATTCATGATAAGATTGTGGAGTATTTCGATAACGGAACGCGCCTTCTATGGGTGATTCATCCCGATGAGCAATATGTGCTAGTCTATCACAGTCCTAGCCCCGATCGCCTATTGCGCTTAGAGGACTCATTGGATGGAGAAGAAGTTATTCCTGGCTTTTCATTAGCTTTAGCAGAACTCTTTGAAGAATTGGATTTCTAACCTAGCCAGGAAGCTGAAGAGGGTAGGGGGATGCACTTAGGATGCCTACCCCCAGCAGCGATTAAACTACAACGGAAGGAGCAGGGTGCCCAGATATTTGAGTCCTTGTAGAACCTGTTCTCGCTCTTGGGAACTTTCCTGCAATCGATAGGTGAGGGAGCGGCTGTATTGGCGTGAGGGTTGGCGACGATCGAGCTTCAAAAATAGTACTTCTCGCCCATTTGTCACCATACCATAGAGGATCGACTGGGAAGTGGGTGTACTCAAGAGATAGGTAAGTGCCTGAGGAATTCCAGCAGTGACATCGAGGCGGGCGGGTTTAGATTCAATCACCAATATCCAGAGGGCTTCTTGTATGACTAAGATATCAATTTTGCCCTGAATAGGTGCTGTGTCTAGCTCATCGGCAATTTCGAGGGTGGTGCTGACCTCGGTTTTAATGAGGAAGGGGGGTTGGTAGAAGCCAGCCAGATCTAGTAGGGGAGAAACCACGACGAGTTTCACGACTTCTTCTAGGGGAGGATCTTCCTGGCTGAGATAGTTGTAGTTGCGAGTCAGCCGTGCCAGTCCTTGCTGTTCAGCTTCGCTCAAAGGTGGAGCCTGGTTGAGCCATTGAGCAAAAAATGGATCGTCGGGATTGAGCTGAACGCCAAACTTGTGGCGCAGATCGGTAAGAGTGAGAGTACGGGCGTTAGTAGTCATGGGGTAAACCAGTTTTCGATTAGTTAGTTATTGAGCTTTAATGTTTATCTGCGATCGCTACTTGCTCATTTCCTGCTTGGTAATAGGCTTGGTAGAAGTCTGGGTACGTCATTTGTTGAGCACAATGCCAGATCATACGGTAGCAAGCGTCATAATGGTATGAGTAACCTTGGTAAACCTGTTTGCTCATGCAACTGCTACATTTACGTCTTACAAACGCTGACAAACGTTTACCAACGCCGACAAACGTTGTCAAATGTCAAGTTGTATGCTCGCATTAGTAAATGTAATGTTAACCTAGAATATAGGAGGTAGCTTATGGGAAAGAGAAAACGATTATCAACAGTAACGTCAAAGGGTAGGATGTTTGGATGTGAAGCAAAATTACAATCGCATCCATTCTTAGAGGATTGGGGAATGTACTATCAATCACTGCTGAGAACGGCAGTGAGGGAGATGATTGATGGTGCTAGTGAAAAGGATATAGAGAAATCATTTCAAACTAGATTTAATATTCGATGGACGTGGGCAGACTCAATTGCTACAGAAGCCGCACAGAAAGTTGCTCAGTTAAAAACAGCTAGACAGAATCAAATTGAGGACTTAAAAGCTTCGCTCAAATCAGCGAATAATTATGTAAAGAAGCAGATAAAGATTTTAGATAAAAAAATCACTAAACCTACAACTTCTAAAGAAGCCAAGTGGATTGATAATAAATTACTGGGATTGAAGCAAAAGCTACTGAGAGCTGAACGAAATCAAAATAAGTTAAGAAAGTTAGAATCAGCTCGGCGATTAAAAGTAGTATTTGGTAGTAAGAAGTTATTTAATGCCCAACATCAATTAGAATCAAATGGGTATACTTCTCACGATAAATGGTATGCAGATTGGCAACAAGCCAGAAGTGGTAACTTTTATGCTGTAGGTAAAGGACTAGCTGTTGGTGGGAATGAAGTAATTAGTATTGAACATAGTATCGACAATTGGTTTGTAGCGAAAATATCAGTACCTTATTTTCTTCGAGATGATTATGGAGATAAAGTTACCATAGACTTTGAACTAAATACCAAATACTCGGTCGCAGTAATTTGGGCATTAAATAATAATAAGCCAATCACAGTTAGGTGTTTTAGACGTGAAGATAAATCAGATAATTGGTATATATCACTAACTACTTATGATGTAGATGTGCCTTGGGTATCTCATAAGAGTAATGGTGCTATAGGCATCGATTTTAACGCTAAGTCAGTTGATATTGCTTGTGTTAAGCCTGATGGTAATTTGAAATGGAGTAAAACTTATGAGATAGATTTTGATAATTTATCTAATGGGCAGCGTCAGGCGAGACTATGGGACATAAGTGCCGATCTTGTAAAGTTGGCTGAATCTGAGTTAGTTCCAATAGTTATTGAGAATCTAGATTTCAGTAAGAAGAAAGCATCAATGCGGGAGCAGCTAAAGGGATACAACAGGATGCTTTCTCAATTTTGTTATGACAAGTTTCGGATAAGTCTACAATCTCGTTGTGATAAACGTGGCATCCAATTAATCCAGGTTAATCCTGCCTATAGCTCGATCGTAGGAATGATTAAGTTTATGGGTAGATATGGATTAAACTCAGGGATAGCAGCAGCAATGACTATAGCTAGACGAGGATTAAGGCTATCTGAGAGATTACCTAAGTGCTTGTGCCTACCAGAGGATAGACACAAGCACTCTTGGTCGTTATGGAATAGAATTAGCCGATACATCAAGGATAATTCTATTCCAAGACACCAACTACTTGCTTGGAGGAAATTCCTGGAAGTATATTCTGCGTCCATTGAAACCCGCAAGGGAGGTAGACGGCGTAAGATGGAGAAATCCACTTCCTCAAGAGTACGCAAGTAAGTAGGGTGACGTTTTTTGGAGAGTCACCGATGCTCCACCCTAACACTTTTGTAATAGTTTGTCAGAGTTTGTTAGGTTTTTAAGAAGGTGCTATTCAGGTGTAAGATCGATTAAGAAGCTGACTTAGGAGGAAAGAGCAGATTGCCTACGCTTGGCGTTAATATCGATCACGTTGCTACCATCCGACAAGCGCGGCGGACGGTGGAACCAGATCCCGTAGCAGCAGCGGTATTAGCAGAACTTGCTGGTGCTGATGGAATTACAGTACACCTGCGAGAAGATAGGCGTCATATCCAAGAGCGGGATGTGCGTTTGCTCAGGCAGACGGTACGCACTCATCTGAATTTGGAAATGGCTGCCACTGATGAAATGGTAGCATTAGCCCTTGACATCAAACCAGATTATGTTACTTTGGTACCGGAACGTCGGGAAGAAGTGACGACTGAAGGAGGATTAGATGTCAACGGTCAGATTGACAAAATCAAAAATGTAGTAGACAAGTTGCAAGGTGCTAAAATTCCAGTGAGCTTGTTTATTGATGCCGAACCGAGTCAAATTAGTGCCGCAGCCATTATTAAAGCCCAGTTTATCGAGCTGCACACCGGGCGTTATGCTGAAGCTACTGATGAAGCGACGCGCCACCAAGAATTAGCCGTGTTAGCTAAAGGGTGCCAGCAAGCGCAAGCTGCCCTTTTGCGCGTAAACGCCGGACATGGTCTGACTTATTGGAATGTATATCCAGTTGCTCGTCTTGAGGGTATGGAAGAACTTAACATCGGTCATACTATTATCTCTAGAGCGGTGCTAGTGGGTATGGAGCGAGCTGTGGGAGAAATGAAACGAGCTATACTTGGTCATTAGTCCTTTGTCAATTGTCAATTGTGAAAACTTACTATTACGTTCTAGCGAGTCAACGCTTTTTAATCGAAGAAGAACCATTGGAAGAGGTGCTGCGGGAACGCACCCGCTACTATCACGAACAGGAAAAAGAAATTGATTTTTGGTTACTCCAACAACCTGCCTTTCTGGAAGCTCCGGAAATGGCACAAATCAAAGCTAAGTGTCCTCAGCCAGCAGCAGCTATAATTTCTACAAACCCCGAATTTATCACCTGGTTAAAGCTGCGGTTAGAGTTTGTGGTAAAAGGCGAATTTCAGTCTCCTTCTGATACCATCCCCAATCCCCTAGCTTCCCTGATGTCAGTGTCTTAATTGCACTGAACAGAGAAAAATATGCGTCATCTTCAAATTTTCAAAGGTTCTTGGCTGAATAAACCTCTTCTGGGTTCGGTTTTGTTAACGGCTGCTGCCTGGTTGACAAATGGAGCTGTTCCTGGTGTAGCCCAATCGAGTTTAACCGCCTGCCAGCCGCCTAGAATGGGTGAGTATCTGGTATTGGTAGTTAGCGATACTAAGCAGAGTCAAGAACAACTGCGACTTTCTTTGCCAGACAACACAAAGCTGAGAATTTGTCAATATGGAGACAATATTGTGACGCGGATTGGTGGCTTGAAGAGTTTTGAGGAAGCCAATGCAATGGTGCGCTATGTTCATGAGATTGTGGGATTATCGGCAGTCGTTGCTCGGATGCAAACACCATCGGTAGTGGCATCCCAAAGTTCAGAGGTTTTTAAACCTCAAAGCCTGGGTTCTGGTTATGCAGTGTTAGTTGATTATTTGAATCAGCCGCAGTTAGCGGCTCAGGTGCGGGAGGTGGTGGGAGGTGATGTGGGGTTAGTTTCATACGGACAACGCCCCTACTTACTGGCTATTCATACAGCCAACCAGGGCGAGGCAAATGCTATGTTGCAACAGTTGAGCGATCGCGGATTTTTGACTATGCTAGTAGATAGCCGCAAGGTAACGCTGCTCAAGCCAGTGGTAAATTTTTAGGTGAACCTAAAAAGCTAGCCTAGCCACCCAGGAAATCACCACGCCCAAGGCTGAACCGACGATTACTTGAACGGGGGTGTGTCCGAGTAATTCCTTAAGTCGGTCTTCGTTAAACTTGTGGTGTTCTTGAAACAGCTCGTCGATAATTTGGTTGAGAATACGAGCTTGCTTACCAGCCGCCTGACGCACCCCAGCGGCATCATACATGACGATGATGGCAAAAATAGTTGCGATCGCAAACTCCGGACTGGCAAATCCTAGTGTCTGCCCGACGCCAGTTGCCAGCGCTGTCACCAGGGCTGAATGAGCGCTGGGCATACCACCAGTTGCTACCAGAACCCGCAGATTGAATTTGCGATTTTTACCTAATTCAATGACCAGCTTTAATACTTGAGCAATTAGACAAGCGAGGAGCGCTATCAGCAGCACTCGATTGTTTAGGATATCGTCAAAGTCGTGCATGAAGTTCCCGGCTTGGCTTACCACTAATTAACTGCTACCTAGTGAGTGCGCGTAGTAATGAAGTCGGCGAGAGCTTGTAGCGGTATGGCTTTCTCGCCAAAAGATACCAGTTCTGCCTTGGCTTCGTCAACTAAAAGTTCGGCTTGACGCTGAGATTGTTCAAGTCCCCAGATTCTGGGAAAAGTTGCTTTTTGAGCTTGAATGTCTTTACCAGCGGTTTTACCTAGTTCTTCCGGGGTGGCTGTAATATCCAGAATATCATCGATGATCTGAAACGCCAACCCGATATTTTGAGCATAGCGAGACAGTCGGTGCAAGTCAGCAGGTGGTGCTACAGCCAAAAACGCACCACAGAGGACGCAGGCTTCTAGTAGGGCACCAGTTTTATGAGTATGAATAAAATTGAGGGTTTCTAGGGTGATATCCTGCTTACCCTCACATTCTAGGTCAACAACTTGACCACCGACTAATCCTGCTGCGCCCACAGCACGACCTAACCGAGCAATCACCTGTAACAATTGCTGGGGAGGAACGCCCTTAGTTTCATTAACAACGTGTTCAAAGGCGTAAGATAATAGCCCATCTCCAGCTAGAATAGCTAGAGCTTCACCATAAACCTTATGATTCGTCAATTGCCCCCGCCGATAATCATCATTGTCCATCGCTGGTAGGTCATCGTGAATCAATGACATAGTGTGGATCATTTCCAGAGCGCAAGCTGTCGGCATCGCCATATCTATAGAGCCGCCAGTTAGTTCACAGGAGGCAATACAGAGGATGGGACGCAGCCGCTTGCCACCAGCTAGCAGAGAGTAGCGCATCGATTCGTAGATTTTCTCTGGGTAAGTAACCTGGAGGCAACTAGCGAGCGCCAATTCTACTTGAGCCTGTCGTTGAGCTAGATAGTTTGATAAGTCAAACGGGGGTTCCAGTGAAGAAAGTTGAGTAGATATTGGGTGATTTGTTGTGCTTGTCATTACTGCTACCGTGGGGATAAGGCGCTTGTGAGGCTTTTAGCACTTTAAAACTCAATGCCACCGGATCGAGCCTCAAGTATTTTACCATAAATCAGCAGAGTAGGAAGGCTGGATTAAATAAGGCGATTCAAGATGCGTCGCGGTACTCATTAAAACAGAAAGTCATGCGTTGCGAACGCAGATACACGCAGATACATCAATATGGACTTGGTATTTCGTGACGATGGATGTAGCTATATACAGTATTTTGTAACAGCATAGCGACAGTCATGGGACCAACTGCGCCGGGAACAGGCGTTAAATACTGGGCGACACTGCTGACGGAGTCAAAATCAACATCTCCCACCAAACGGGAGTTGCCGATATCATCAGTGACGCGATTGATACCGACATCTACCACCACTGCTCCGGGTTTTACCATATCACTGACGATTATTTTTGGGCGTCCCACTGCTGCTATCAAGATATCACCACTTTTGGTAATTGCCGACAAGTCCAGAGTTTGCGAGTGAGCAATTGTTACTGTGGCATTAGCTTCTAGGAGCATGAGAGCCAAGGGTTTGCCCACCAGGATACTGCGCCCGACAACAACGGCGTGTTTACCTTTTAAATCAATCTGGTACTCCTGTAATAGGCGGATGATACCTGCTGGAGTGCAGCTACGTAAACCTGGTTCGCCTCGAACTAGACGCCCCAAATTAACGGGGTGGAGTCCATCAGCGTCCTTATCTGGCGCAATTTGGTGCAATAGTGAAATGGCGTCCAGATGCTCCGGCAAAGGTAATTGTACTAGAATGCCATCAACCCGCCGATCGTGATTTAGTTCTTGAATTAGTTCCTCCAACTCTGACTGGGTAGTATTAGCTGGGAAATGCTTACCCAATGAAGCAATGCCAACATGGGTACAGGCTCGCTCTTTATTGCGGACATAGGCGGCACTGGCTGGGTGATTGCCAACCATCACCACTGCCAGTCCCGGAGGACGCCCCATTTGCCCTTGCACTTGCTGAATCTGCTGTTGTAGTTCTGCTTGAATGCGTTGAGCGAGGGCTTTACCATCTAATATCTGAGCGGTGACAGATTCCATCTTAAATTCAAAAAAGGAACTCCCATTATAATCGCCGATTATGAAGCCGACTGAATCTCTGATGAAAGACTATAAACTTTTAAGTCGAACACTACCCGCAATCAAGGGGCTAGCGATACTCCTAGTCGTCGCATACCATCTGTGGGGATTCACCAAAGGCTACTTGCCATTTACTCAAATTGTGACAGAAGCTTCGGGGCAAGGGTTGAAGGGATTATTTGAGGGTGTCCTTAATGTTGTTTGTCGCCTGGGAGAACAGGGTGTACATTTTTTCTTAATCGCTAGTGGGTTTGGATTGGCTGCCTCCTGGTGGCAAAGATATCATAACATCGGCACAAAGTCCGAACAGTTTTCCGTCATTTCATTTTGGCGACGCCGATTGTCCCGAATTTTTCCCCTCTACTGGCTGGCTCACGGTTTAGCGGTGATTTTGCTGACAATCGATCCCAGTTGGGTACCATTTGGCGGAGATATCTGGCACCAAGGTGCTATAGAAGTAATGGCAGCAATTATCGCCAGTTTAACAACTCTGCGTAACTTTATCGAGAAGTATTACTATTTTATTAATAGTACCTGGTGGTATATTGGTCTTTCCGTTCAACTGTACCTGGTTTTTCCGCTACTAATCTGGGTGGGAAAACGCCGAGGATGGTCAATTCTCTTGGCTGGTTCGCTTTTAATTTCCCTAGTCTATCGCACAATAGTTGTCAGTCTTCACCTCAACCAAAGAGTCACCGACGCTTTAATGCGGGGGGCGATATTTCCTTCGCGCTTGTTTGAATTTGTTTTCGGCATTATACTAGCGATCGCGCTCTTGGAACAGAGTACCCAAATGTTGGAGCCTCTGCTGAGCTGGAGCAAAAAATTATTGCTGGAGCGTCGGTGGATGGGGTTAACTGGGCTGCTGTGGATTACTGGGCTTGCCTGTCACTGGGCATCATTTGAAGGTTGGAGTAGCCTCAGAATTCCCGCTGATGCCCTGATTGGGATTGGGGAATTCTGCGTGGTTTTTCAGGTACTGACTCTTGTGCCATTGGTTTGCGATAGGCTAAACCCACTAGGGAACTACTCTTACGGGATTTATCTCACTCACAGCAATATCTTTGTGGCGCTGTGGACTATGCTAATTATCCTGATTCCCTACTACTGGTTGCGTTTTGTTATAGTAGTTGCTGTTTCCTGTTTCCTGGGAGGGTTGTTTGAATTTGGCTACCACTGGCTAGAAAATCGGCTGCTGCACAAGAAACTTACCTAGTTCTAATCGAGTTTACTATACATAATGTTATGAGCCGAGGCTTACACTATAAATTAGAATTTGTGCTGCTCAGTGCGATCGCGATCGCTATTATATTGCGATTGCTCAATTTGGGAAACCGGGAATTCTGGTATGACGAAGTGTTATCACTACTACTCTCTACAGGACAAAAAATTGCATACCATAGCCCGGAAGATACACCTGTTGTCTTAAGCAACTACAAATCTTTGCTGAGCTTACCCGCAGAGTCGAATTTACACAATATATTCATCACGATTAGAAATCTACTCCGGGGTATAGTGGGGGGAGAACCTCATCCACCCCTATTTTTTTTAAGTCAGCATCTGTGGCTGCGCCTGTTTGGCAACAGCGAGGCGGCGATGCGAAGTTTGGGCGCGTTACTGAGTGTTGGGGCTCTAGCCAGTAGCTATGGTTTAGGGAAAGTTTTGCTGGGGCATCGCGGAGGACTTTTGTTAGCAGCCCTCCTAGGTACAAATCCTTATTACCTGTTTCATTCGCTGAATGTGCGGATGTATGCACCACTGGTGTTTTGGACAACTTTGAGTGCCTGGGCGCTGCTGATGCTTATAGGACGTTCAACATCACCCCTACAAAAGTCAGAAAAATCCCCGATTCTGTGGTATATCCTTCTGATTGTATCAGTAGCGGCTGGGTTATTAACGTTTTATCTATTTGCTTATTGGCTAGTGGTACTGTTCGCCTTGGTAATATTGCTCGATAGGCGCAAGTGGTGGCAGTATGGATTGCTTTTGGGTGCTGGCGTGTTGCTGACAATCCCCTGGGACATCTGGGGTATCCCCCAAGAGCTGCGTAATGCTGACTTCGGCAGGTTTGGAGCTAAAAAGGGTTTTCTGGCTGCAAGCTGGCAACACTTGCAGGATGTAGCCCAAACCTTGGGGATTCATTTAGTCTTAGGCGACTGGGTAACAAGTTTACCACCGTTAAGCGCAACTGTAGCTGGTTTTTTGGCTACAGCACTACTTTTTGCTGGTAGTCTCAGCCTGTGGCGTCAGGGCGAACGTCGTCTTTTGGCAGTAGCAATACTGATGGGCATTTTTCCTTTGTTACTAGCTTTAGCCACAGACATCGCCTCCCACAAGTTTACGGTAGGCTTTGGCTGGGGACGAAGCATGATTTTCATTCTGCCTGGGTGCTTGTTGCTACTGGCGGCAGTGATAGAACGGGCAACTGGGCAATGGCAGCGACTAGCGGCTACTGTTTTGCTGCTATTGTATTTGAGTATTAGTATTGGTGACTTCAGTTTTAGACAGCGCTCAATGTTCCATCAGGTAGCAAATATTATTGAGCAGGAACCTACAACACCTACTTTAATCGCCATTGACTCCCGTGCTTGGGGTCATGTTATGCGTCTGGCTTACTATCTGCCAGCAAACTCAACCGTGATGTTATTGTCTCAAGAATCTACCCAACTGGCTCAGACTTTGCAGAAAATCTTGACAGCCGATCCCACCCAATATCGACGCCTAATCTGGTTAGATAGTGCCGCTCCCATTTGGTCGCCTCCTAGTACTGATGCCGAAAGACAGCAAGTGCGGCAGGTGTTGCAGTCTTCATTCCAGCTTACTAAAACCCAGTTTCTTTCAGGCACTATGGACTTAGATCGGTTCACTCTCAACCTCTATAATAAGTAATCAACCTGAAACGATGTTAC
Source organism: Oscillatoriales cyanobacterium PMM_0019 (assembly GCA_949127975.1). GTDB lineage: Bacteria > Cyanobacteriota > Cyanobacteriia > Cyanobacteriales > CASBRB01 > CASBRB01. The sequence continues at coordinate 13,435 of CASBRB010000069.1, forward strand.
CTGTTCCCTATGGCGTGTTGCAGATTCCTGAATTGGCTGTTGCTTCCCAGCAACCCGACACGAACCCAATTTGTTTTTCTCTGATCGTTCCTACTTATAATGAAAGTAAAAACATCAAGAATATTGTCAGACAACTCAGCCAGCTACTGGATGATGCTATCCCTAGAGCCTATGAGCTGATTGTAGTAGATGACAATAGTCCTGATGACACCTGGAAAATCGCTTATGAGCTAATGCCAGACTATCCCCAACTGAAAGTCATGCGACGGATTGAGGAGCGAGGACTTTCCACAGCAGTGATTCGCGGCTGGCAAGCGGCTTCGGGAGAGGTTTTAGGTGTGATTGATGGGGATCTTCAGCATCCCCCAGAATTGTTATTGCAGTTGTGGAGCGAAATCCAGCGGGGAGCTGATTTGGCAGTTGCTAGTCGCCATGTGGATGGTGGCGGTGTTAGTGAATGGAGCTTTATCCGGCGGTTTTTATCCCGTGGAGCCCAGTTGTTGGGGTTAATTATCCTACCGGGGGTAATTGGTCGCGTTTCAGATCCTATGAGTGGCTACTTTTTGATTCGTCGCCAATGCATTGCTGGTCGCATTCTCAGTCCTCTGGGTTATAAAATCCTCATTGAAGTTCTAGGACGGGGGAAAGTAGCTTGGATTGCAGAAGTAGGTTATGTGTTTCAAGAGCGAGTAGCGGGTGAAAGCAAGGTGACATCGAAGCAATATGTGGAGTATATCCAGCACCTGCTTCGCTTGCGTCTTTCGATCGGCCCTATCGGTAGGTTGATTCGGTTTGGTGCTGTGGGTTTGACTGGGGTATTTGTGGATATGCTGGTGCTTTACCTGCTCAGTGACCCTAGTACCTTGGGCTGGGGGCTGACTCGCAGTAAAATCATTGCAGCAGAGTTGGCGATTCTCAATAATTTCTTTTGGAATGATATCTGGACTTTTGGTGACATCTCTCGGCGGCAGCCAGGGAAGCGTCAGCGTCTTAAACGCCTGTTGAAGTTCAATATTATCTGCTTGGCGGGGCTGGTTTTAAATGTCTTGGTGTTAAATTTGATCTACAATTTTATCATTCATAACCAATATTTGGCTAACCTAGTTGCGATCGCCACCGTTACTTTTTGGAATTTTTGGGTTAATCTTAAGCTCAGTTGGCGAGTGACTGACGTAAAACAAAAGTGAACATCTTGACGGCAATGCAAGCGAAAAAGGCAAACGGTAGCTATCCCAAGGTAAAAAATCTTGTTCTATTACCTTTTTGGTTTTTACTTCTCGGAGATCTGTGTAGCTGTGGCAATTTAACTGAATCTAGCTTAAGTGTTTCTCCAGAGAAAAATGTTACTGTCACCAATATCAGCGACTTGGTAAAAAAGGCTCCGACTAACTCTACAGTTTACCTGAAAGGTAATGTTGGTAGTCGAGCTCCTTTTTTGGGTAGCGGCGCGTATGAAGTCCTAGACAAAACTGGCAGTATCTGGGTGGTAACTAAGCAGACTCTTCCTAAGACAGGCGATCTGGTGTTAATTAAGGGTAAAGTTCAATATGAAAGCATTCCTTTAATTTTTGCGGCAGGTGGTAAAGATTTAGGAGAGGTATACGTGCAGGAGTCCGAACTGCTCAAAAAAACACCAGATGTTCAGAAGTCGCCCCCAGTGCCATAATGGAAGTATGAATGAGACAAAGGTTGAAGTTGCGATCGCGATACTTTATTCTTCGGGGCAATTTCTCCTGCAACTGCGAGATGACATTCCTGGGATTGCCTATCCTGGTCATTGGGGTTTATTTGGCGGTCATCTTGAACCAGGTGAAACTCCAGAAGTCTCCCTGAAACGGGAACTTTTGGAGGAAATCGGCTATACCCCACCAGTAGCAATAAAATTCGGGTGTTATAGCGATCGCCACGTAATCCGCCACGTTTATCATGCACCCATAACTGTAGACTTTAACCAACTAGCTCTTTTTGAAGGCTGGGATATGGCGCTGGTGACATCTGATGATATTCGTCATGGTAGTTGTTACTCAGAAAAAGCAAGGCAGGTGCGATCTTTGGGACATCCTCACCAAAAAATTTTGTTAGATTTTATCGCAGCTAAGTCTTCCTGCTAAATAACAGTCTCAACGATCCGGATATTTGTTACATTATTGGTATGAATTATTGGGTAGTTCTGAAAAGCTTTAACTAAGTGGAATTACTTAGTGATACTCTTAGTTGTACCAAGCTATTTAGTCCTACCAGGACTTACGCACTGCCTCTATATAGCGGTTCGTAGGGGCAATCCCCCTGTGGTTGCCCCTATATGTGCCCAGTGTGCGTAAGTCCTGACTACCTCTGGATTACGTTACTCTCAGAAGAGAAAGCATTGATAATGGTTAAAAAAAATCAGCCAGGAATTATATTTGGTTTACTAAGCTTGGCTTTAATTACAAGTGCCACGCCTGTAAAAAGCCAAACATTTCCGCAATTCCCGCAATTTCCGCAATTCCCGCAATTCCCGGTTACGCCAATCCCTGTTAGGCCAATCCCTATAACGCCAACGCCAATCCCAACACCAACACCAACTCCAACACCAACTCCAACACCAACTCCAACTCCAACTCCAAATCCGCAATTTCCACAATTTCCACAATTTCCACAATTTCCGCAATTTCCGCAATTTCCGGTAACACCAACACCAACTCCAACACCAACACCAACACCAACGCCAACACCAACTCCAACTCCAACTCCAACACCAACGCCAACGCCAAGTGGACCGCCTTGCGATCCAACTGGAAAGACGCCTACTAATTTAGTAGTGTGTGCAGCTTCCTATCTGGGTAGTAGCTCTGACGATATAGGTGCGGCAGTAGCGATCGCTCCTGACCAAACAGTAGTCTTAGGTGGTACTATTGCAGGTAACAACTTCGGTTTATCTCCCTATAATTTACAAGCAGGTAGCAGCACCAGCCCTGGAGGAAATGGAGTTATTATCCGTACCGATCGAACTGGTAAAAATATTCAGTCAGTTACCAGACTAGGAAATACCATAGATGGTATTGATGTTAATCAGAATGACGGGACAATAACCGCGATCGGTGATTTTGGTTTAGCTCAATTAAATGCTCAGGCAAATTCTGTTTCGTGGAGCAAAAACACTACAGCTCTTGCCCCAAGTCCTGGACCAGGCTCTCAGGCTAGTACTGGTCGGAGAATAGCTGTTGGTAAAAATGGTACGTTAGTAACTTTATTCAGTGGAAATGTTACCGTTTTTGATTCTGGAGGAAATAAAATAGGTCAATTTATACCCAGTGGCACATACGTAGAAGATGTGACTGTAGATTCTCCCAGTAGTACAGTAATTGTCACTGGTTTTAGTCAGAAAGATGGAGGAGGGTGTAGTCAATTACAGGTAGCCTTTATTCGCGGTTATGACTACCAGGGCAATCTCAAGTGGACAGATTATGACTGGACTCATGCTACTGCTTACAGTAACGGCAGTTCTTGTGCAGATACCAGAGGAGATCGAGTGTCCATCGGTAAAGATGGCAAACTGTATTTTGCTGGGGAAACGGCTGGGGGCAACAACATTTACCGTTACGACCCTAAAAATATTGCTCAAGCTGCTCCCAATGTAACCTATGATGCCTACAACACCACGTACAATACTAGCTCTAGCCACCTTACCTACTATGCTCGGTTAGACCCGGCAACGGGTACAGTTGAAAAAGGGCAGTATGCTTTAGCTAGGCTGAGCCAAGACGCCTCTGGTTTAGGCAACACAATTGTGCCCAGAGCCATAACCGCTGATGAAAGTGGTAATGTTTATATTGGCGGCATTACTGCTTACACGATCCCTAATCGAGACCCTGTAAATCTCAGTATTTCAGGTAAGCCTTTGGGAATTTACGCTGGGGGTGACGGCTTTATCCTAGTTGTGTCCCCAGATTTCAGTAGCCGCAAAATTTGGACAGCTTGGACTGGAGCAAATACTAGCACCCAACCTACTACAATCAATGGTGTTGCCGTAGCTAAAGGTGTAGCAGCTATCATGGCTACTGCCAAAGGAAACATGATTACTGTAAATCCAGTTCAAAGCAGTAATGCTGGTGGGACTGATGCCTTCTATTCAGTCTTCCCCGCTTTACCGTAACTTTAGCAGGACTTAAGCACGCACACCGCAGTGTGGATGGTGGGTGACGCGCTTGCGCTAACCCACTTAAAAAAAATCGGGAGCGTGGGAACCCTCGTGTTTTAACCGGGGGAGGAAACGCGACACGAGCGAATTTCTCGTTCCCAGGCTCTGCCTGGGAACGCTGTTGTGGAGGCATAGCCGACATTTTCCAAGCACCAGCCCGCCCCGATGCCGAGTGTAGGGGCAATCCCCCGTGGTTGCCCCCTGTAGGCAGAGCCTCAAATGTTCGTTCCCAACGAGAAGAAAATCCAAAATTTTTTGCCCAACTAATATAGAGGAGTTTGACAGTGCTTACAAACTTTCGCTGTAGAATATTAATTACTATGGTAGGGTTAGCTTTAATCACAAGCGCCAAACCAGGGCTGTCGCAAACTTTTCCTTTGCCTTGTGCTAAAACCGGGGCATCAGCTACTAATTTAGTAGTGTGTTCAGCTTCTTATTTGGGTGGTAGTGCTAACGATATAGGTACGGCAGTAGCTATAGCTCCTGACAGAACGGTTGTCTTAGGTGGCACTATCATTGGTAATAATTTTGGTAAAGTACCTTTAAATTTACAAGCTGGTAGTAGCACCACCTCTGGAGGAACCGGAGTTATTATCCGTACAGATCAAACTGGTAAATATATTCTGTCAGTTACGAGACTAGGAAATGTCATAGATGGCATTGATATCAATCGTAACAACGGAAAAATAGCCGTCATTGGTGATTTTGGTTTAGCTCAATTAAGTCCTCAAGGTAATTTCGTTTATTGGAGCAAAAAAACTACAGAACTTGGCTCAGGTACGGGAGGTGGAGCCGTGACTAATAATGGTCGGAGAATAGCTGTTGGTAATGATGGTACGGTAGCAACTTTATTTAATAAAACTATTACCGTTTTTGATGGATTAGGCAACAAGAAAGGTCAATTTGCAGTTCAGCAGAATAGTCAATACCAAAACTTTACATTTAACGTCGAAGATGTAGCCGTTGACAGTGCCAATGGTTCGGTAATTGTTACTGGCTTTACCCAAAAGAATGATGGACAGTGTGGACCGTTACAGGTAGCCTTTATTCGCGGTTACAGCTATACTGGTGGCAATCCCATATGGACAAATTACGACTGGACTGCACAACAAGCTTACAACGGCAACACTTCCTGTGCTGATACGCGAGGAGATAGAATTACGCTCGGCAGA
>CASBRB010000070.1 GCA_949127975.1 Oscillatoriales cyanobacterium PMM_0019
AGTTTTTATTATCCTTATTTTCTGTTAACCCGATAAAAATTTCTTTAACTGTTGATAAAAATTTTTGGGTAACTGTATCTAGCTTGTCGAGGCTCAAGTATAAAGTTTTGTTCTGATTGAAAGTAGGGTCTGCTGCGATCGCAGATAAAGTTTCTATAGGATTGCTTGTAATTATGGCTTTTTCGATATTGTTAGTAGTGGCTATCCAGAAGCACCCAGATCGATCGCTCTCTTGAACTATAGAAGAAGATCGGCTTTGGGGGTTTAAAATGTATGCTCCGGTTTGTTCTCCTCCTAGCGTGCGCAGGCTAAATACTGCTTGGCTTGAGGCGTTGGCATTCAACCATCCTCGATCGTGCAGTTGTTCTAGTAGCTGGTGTGGTAGCCCCTGGAGCTGCTCTAGGTTTTGTCGAACGGTTTCCCAATTGTCCTCAACTGAAGGTGAGATAGCACGATCACTTGGTTGTGACTCATCTGGTATTTCAGCGGTTACTTCTGGGGGGCGATGTCGTTGTTTCCGCGCAGGAGTAGGGGCATCGTTGTCTGGGATTTCGGTACTAGGTTGTTCTTTGCTATCGGATTGTATTGGGTTTTGGTGTTTTGCAATCCATTGGGCAAGGTGGTCTGGTTCGGTCGAATGCTTTTTAGCTAGGGCATTTTCGTGTATTTGTTGTAAGCGCAGTAGTTGCTGGGCTAATTCTAGAGCTTGGTTGTTTTTGTCAGTAGGGGTTTCGGGTTCTGAATTATTAGGTTTAGGGGATACAAATAATCCTTCTGCCTGTGTTTCTGGCAGTAACTCTAGCGGTTCTGGATTTTGAGCGAGGGGTTGGTATTGCTGTATTTCTGGGTGTTCTCTTGCTGTGTAGTTGGTTGCTGGTGGATTAGTTGTATCGTCAGCGTCAGAGTCGTTAGGCTTGGTTATTGGTACGGCTGTGGTTTCTTCTGGGTAATTGTCCGAGTTTATTGAAAAATCTGCTGGGGGACGTTCGCATGCTTTTAAAATTGCTTCATCATCCCTTGAAGGCTCGTAGCTAATGCTGCGGTGTTTTTGTAGTCCTTGAAAAGTATAGGCTTTGCCTAACTGACTACCGCTAAGGGCAACCCCTTGGTACGAGTAGGAAATTCCGGGTTTTCCAGCGTCGGTAGGTTTTACCCGAACGTCAATCCCCCGATCCTTTAGTATTTCGATTAGTTCGGGCATCGTGGGTTGCTGGTTGCTGATAGTATCAAGGGTGTTTTGCAACTGCATTTTTATGCTGGGAATACTCGTTTTTTCTAGCCTTTTATATTCTGCTATTGTAGGTGGTTGCCTATCTTTTTCGCTGCTTGATTCCGTGATGCCCAGGTTGTACTTTTTCTCTAACTCGCGGATTAGCTTTTCGGAACGTGGATAATCCCAACTATCGGTTACGCAAGTGCCGCGATCGTCTAACCGGATTCGAGAACTGGCTATGTGTACGTGGTCGTGTTCTCTGTCCGTATGGCGAATCACAGCATAGCTGTTGGCGGTGAATTGCATCCCTTCCATATACTCGTCAGCGATTTTGTTCCAAGTTAAATCGTTTAAGTTTTCGTCTGGGGATATGCTTAAAATAGCATGGAAAACAGGCTTTTTAACTCTGCTGTTGGCTAGAACAGAAAATCTGAATTCTGCTGCAAGTTCTTCTGGGGTTTCCCCAATCATGTTCCCACCAATCAATTTGGCACCTGGTTTAGAAAACAGGTAACTTAGTAGCCTTGTAAAATTACTACCTTTTATTTGCTTACCAATCATTTTGGTTATCTCTATTGACTGTCTTTTAGCTTAATTAGGCATTTTAGTCATCTAGGTTTTCAATGATTAGCTGCTTCTTTAAAATTTTCGAGTGGAGTTCTTTAAGGAATATTCTGGTTTCTTCTATAATCTTTGGTAACTCTTGCTCTGAATTATTCATTGTATGGATAGTTTGAGCGATTAGCTTTAGGCTGTTATTAAGCTGCCCTAAATAAAGGAATGACTGTCGAGATATTATGGGTACGAATCGTTCCGGGCGTTGTTCTAATGCTCGTTGCCTAAATAGTTCGCTGACTGTTGTTTTTTGTGCAAGTGCTAGTTGCTCGGCTTTACTAAATTCTTCGGGTGTCACTCTAAATTTTATTATTTTGTTGCGTGTTGCCTCTGTCATTTTAGTTAGCTCCTTTTCAATTCTTTAGGTAGATTTGGTGTTGGGTTGCATGGTTAAGCAGTTGTTCTAATTTAACTAGCTTTATTGGTGGATTATCTTGGGTAAATTCTTGCTTGCAGGTTTCCGCGATTTTGTGCAGTTCGTGGATTAAACTGGTGGTTATTAGATACTTCTGCTTGCGTGCGTGTTCTATAGCAGCATTTATCGTTTTTCCCAAGTCGGTAAAGTCTATAGGCTTTGGGATGAAATCAAAAGCTCCTAATCTCATTGCACCTCTGATGTTGTCTACATCCCCATAGTAACCAGACATTATAATGCTTGCTAGCCAAGGTTGGGTTTCTTTCACGAGTGACAGTAATTCTAAACCGTCCATTCCTGGCATATTTATATCCACAAGGACTATGTCTAGGGTTTGATTTCGGATAATGTCTAGAGCTGATTGTCCATCTCTGGCGAAGGTCAGTTCGTAAATCCCATTGTTGATCTGTTTTCTGAACGATGGGCGAACTATTTTTTCTATAGGTTCATCGTCAACGAACAAAATTTTAGTGGTCATATGTTTAGTGACTGGGGTAGATTGATGGTGAACTTGGTTCCGCGTCCTACTGAGGATTCAACGCTTATGGAGCCACGAAGCTTTTGGTTAATAATATTATATACGATATTCAAGCCTAATCCGCTACCACCTTTGCCTCGATTAGTAGTAAAGAATGGGTCAAATATTTTGTCAAGGTTCTCAGGGGGGATTCCTTTGCCGTCATCCGAGTAGGTTAGGATGATGCGATCGCCATCTAAGTGAAACTCAAATACTAATTGCCCTGAGTCTCCATTGTCATAAGCATGATCGAGCGAGTTGATCACGAGATTGTTGCATATTTGAGCGATATACCCTGGATAGCTATTCAGTTTAATCGTGCTATCCCCCAATACTGAAATTTCGTGTTGAGTCATTTTCAGCTTGGGCTTTAGGTTAAGTAATGTGTCCTCAATGTACTCATGCAAGTTGAATTCTCTAAGGGGGCTGCCAGACGTGTCTACTGCTACTTGTTTGAAGCTCTGAATCAGTTGCGCCGCTACATTCAAGTTAGACAGTATCAATCTGCTGCTTTCACTGGCTGTATCTAAATATTTTTCTAGCTCGGAGCGTTTCATTTGCCGTTCCCGGTGGGCTTCTAGCAGTAATTTCGTTTGTGTAGATAGGGCTGAAGCGGCAAGTACGCTGTTGCCGATCGGGGTACTGATTTCGTGAGCGACACCTGCAACTAAGTTACCGAGAGCTGCCATTTTTTCCCTAATAAGTAGTTCCTTTTGAGCTAACTTTAGTTCTTTGGTGCGTAACTCTACTTTTGCTTCTAAATTGCGTGAATAATCTGATAGCTGTTCGTATAAAATAGTATTTTCTTTATTTTTTTGATTGAGCGCTCTCACCGTTTGTCTTAGCTTGATTAAATATATGTACCCTAGCATTATAACTGTTGATATTAGAATACCTATTATTGGAGGTACGCAAGGTAACCACCAACCTTTTAAAAAAGCATATTGACTGATCCAGTAGCAGACTATTACTAAAATAGCTGTAGTGCCGAGCGCTATTATAATTAAATTATGTTGACATTTTCGTAAGTAAATAATAGTGCAAATTAGGGTAGTATATAATAGTAGCCATAATTCGGTTAAAGGAAAATGCAATACCTTTATTAAGGGGCGCTTATCCAGTACCGAACTGATAATTTGACTTGCTAGATTAGCTTGAATTTCTACGCCAGGAGTGCGAATGGGGCTACTACCTAATTTGCGGCTGTAGGGTGTGTAGAACTTATCGTTCAGAGAAGGAGCTCCAGCTCCTATTAATACAATGCGTCCGCGCATTATGTTTGGTGGAATTCGGTTATAGAGTACGTCAGTAAACGATACATGAGGAAAGCTTTCAGCGGGACCGCGATAGTTAAGCAGTATTTGGTATCCCCCGGCATCAGTACGAACGTAGCCGCCATCTGAATTCTCGAATGGTACGAACACGGTTTTACCTAGTTTGAGAAACCCTTTTTCCGCATATTCCGGTACGATGCCTTTTGTCTCTTCTAAGTAAATTAGTGCAGACACTAAACCCAGGCTGGGTAGCAGCTCGTCATTGGAGCTATAAACATTGCTACGCGACGTTTTCGGATAAAGCGTTCCGCGCCGGACTACACCATCACTGTCAACGATTACATCGTTAGCGGCTATTTGTCCTTGTTCTGCTAATATGGGGTTTGGAGCTATAGAGGCACTGTAAGCATCGTTTATTTCTTTACGAACTCCTATTAAATTGGGCGTATTTTTAAAGATTTTAGTGAGTTCGCTGTTACCGGGTTCTACAGGAAAATCCCGATATATATCTAATCCGATAACAAGAGGATGTTGCTGTTTAATGTTACTGAGGGCTTTGGCTAATATTTTGTCATTAATAGGCCATTGCTTTAGTTGGTGTAAATCTGTCTCCTCAATGCTAACGATTAAAAAGCGACGATCTTGCGGTTCAACATGACGAGTTTGAAAACTGTTATCTAAGGCGATAGTTTCTAAGTTTTGCAATCCTCCTGTCCAGCGGATTGCTGTTACAATAGATGTAACTATTAGACTAATAAATATTACAGCTCGCCCAGACATTATTAGTTTAATTTGTCGCATAATTCTAGCTTACAACCATGAGGTTTTCTTCAAGGCTTCGTAACTCCTTCGTATCTTTTTGATATGGCTCTTATTTTTTGAGTTAGATCGTTGAGACCTATCTGTTCCATCAAACTGATGAAATAGTCCGTGTTGTTTGAATAATAACTGCTTGATAGCGCATCATACCAAATTCCTGATTCGGCATAGGCAGCAGCTCGGAGATGGTTGTTGGTAGCTGTGGCGAGTTTCTTGCTCAGTTCAGGGCTGACAGGCACTCGACTTATCCAGCCTATAGTATAGCTGTTCTCGGAGTGGCGGACAGGGTTACAAACGATCGATACGGTCCATCGATATTTTTTGCTTACTTCTAGTCCTGGTGAATCTGCTGGTAGCTGCATCTGTACGATTCCGGGCTTTTCCACTCTAAATTGATTATCTATCAGCGTTTTTGAAACACCCTGTTCTACCAGAGTGAACCGCACTGGTGCAGTTACCTCGGACATATACCAGAAGAAGCTGGGATGGGAGGATACGGTTTGGGGCACATGATCGGAAGGGATAATTAGGTTAAATGATATGGTATCCTTGCCACATCCTCTAGAGCCGCTTCCTTCCGTGCGTCGTGCGTCACCGTGTGGTGGTGGTACATATCTTATAGTATAGGCTGTTGCTTCGAGTTGTGGTGACAGCAGGATTGTCGGCGGTAGCAATACGGCTGTCAATATCAAGGTTATGATCGACCCTAAAAATTTTGAAAATTTTGAGGTTATTTTCCCAGGGTTAGAGAATTTATGTCTTAAGCTAGAGGTATTAAGAGGGTTAACCTTTTTCATGGCTTTTAAATCTGTCCGCAGTAAGAAGACTTGTTATGTTAGCTTCCGTTTGATGTTATATATAATTTAATTATTGTATATACAAAACGCAGTCTACATACTAAAGTATGATCTGGAAGCTAGTTTTATGGTCGCTCCTCGGTATTATTTTTGTTATTATCTATGGTTTTTGGCAGAGTAGTCTAGGAACGCAGGTTATACAGTTTGAGGAGAAAATCGGTCAGTCTATAAGTCAGTCTGTGGGGCTCCAGCCGAGAAGTTTGATGCAACAGGCAACCCAATATTATTTGTTAGGTCAATACTCTGAAGCGATAGCGCTCTGGGAGAGTGTGGTTAAAGGTGGTAACTCAACTGATCTTTCTTTGAGCGAGCTTGGCAACCTGTATTCTAACTTAGGAGCGGCTTATCGGCAAGTTGGGCTTCTTAGTAACGCTATTAGGAATTGGGAGCGGGCAGTTGAATACTATCGGCAGGCTGGTGAGGAACTTCATCGGGGTATGGTGTTAGTAGATTTGGCGTCTGCCTATAACGCAAACGGTCAGAGTAAAGCGTCAGTTCCCATGTTGATGTTAGCTATAGATATCGCTCATAAGACTACTCAAAAAAAGTTAGAGGTAATAGCTTTTGGAGTTTTAGGTGCGGTTTATTCGCAGACAGGGGAATTAGATAAGGCTGTTGATGCCTTACAGTATAGTTTAAAACTAGGGGCTGGGTTTGAAGATGCTGAAACTAAAACCAGCACGCTAAATAATCTGGATCAAGTGTTAATTAAAAGAGCTAATCATTACAGCACGATGGCTGAACGTGCTTTTCAAGAGGGAGATTTAGACCTGAAATCGTCATCTATTAATCGTTCAAAAAAAGACTTGGAATTAGCTGTGGCTGCATTTGAAAGAGCAGTGGCATCTAGCAAAGAAGTTGGGGGAATATGGGAAGTAAATTCAATAATTAATTTAGTCAGTGTTAACCAGAGAGAGAGCAAGCTGCAAAATTTTCCCAATATTACTATAGACCCTATATTTTCAATTCTAGATAAATTGCGTGATTCTCGTAATAAAGCTTATGCTTTAATCAAATCAACCTTTGCAGATTTAGATACCTCTCGGAAGATTCGTTCTTTGGAGCAAGCGATCGCTGTTGCTAAGAACATTGGCGACAGCGCTACACAATCTTATGCTTTGGGTATTCTAGGGCATACTTACGAGTTGACTGGTCAGCTCGATAAAGCTTTGCTCATAACTCGCGATGCTATAATTGTGGCGCAACAATCCAGTGAAGAGGATAGTTTGTACCGTTGGCAGTGGCAAGCAGGGCGTATTTTTTCTGCTTGGGGCGATACCCAGCAAGCGATAAACTCTTACAGACAAGCGCTAGCTAGTTTGCAGTCTATTAGGAGCGATATCATCGCGTCAAGCGTTGACTTACAGTTTGACGTGCGGGATGAAGTAGAGCCAGTTTATCGGCAATTAATGGGTTTGTTGTTGTCGGGGGAGCCCAGAGCAGCCAACATCGAAGAGGCGTTAAATGTTTCCGATTTGCTACGTCTTTCCGAGTTACAGGATTACTTTGGTGATGAATGCGTACAAGTGCGATCGGCTCTAAATAGTGCTAACTTTTTACCGTCCTCAACTGCAACGATTAGATCGATTATTTTAGCAGATAAAACTTACATGGTTTTGCGACTGCCTAAAGGGGAATTGAAAAGTTATACTGTAGCACTTTCAGCAAAACAGTTGGAGGCGAAAGCTTTGCAATTTCGTAATGTTGTAGAGGACATCGCTACAAACGAATACTTAGATTTATCTCAAGAACTGTACGAGCTGCTGATTCGTCCTATGGAGTCGGAGTTGGTTGCTACTTCTGAAACGTTAGTTTTTATTAATGATGGGCTGTTGCGGAACATACCGATGGCGGTGCTCTATGATGGGAATCAGTTTTTAGTGGAGAAATTTAATATTGCTTATAGTCTTGGCTTGAGTTTGTCCGATGGCGAACATTCTCAGCCTCAGCGGTTTCGTCAGGCGTTAATTTTTGGTTTAACTGTAGGAATCCCACCTTTCGGTCCGCTTCCTGGCGTTGCTACTGAAACTCAAGATGTTTATAATATAATGGGGGGTAGTAGGTTTTTAAATGCCGATTTTACTTTAAGCAATTTCCGCTATCAAATCCAAGACAAATATTATTCGATCGTCCACTTAGCTACTCATGGTAAGTTCGGGGCGACTGGAGAGCTGTCTTTTTTGCAAGCTTTTGATACTCGGATTAACTTGAATCAATTTGAAAAGGTGTTGGCTAGCTTGAAACATCCTATAGACATCCTGACGTTGAGTGCTTGTGAGACAGCGGCAGGTGACAATCGTTCGACTTTGGGGTTGGCTGGGGTGGCTGTAAGAAATGATGTTAAGAATGTTTTGGCTACTCTTTGGTTTGTCAACGATGCCGATACTGTTTTACTAATTAATAATTTTTATAGCTACCTGCGTCAATCTGATATTTCTCCTGTCTTAGCATTGAGAAAGGCTCAGATTCAACTCATTGCTGATAACAAGCACCCAGCACTTTGGTCTAGTTTTGTGGTAGTTAGCAATAGTCTTTAAATTGTTAGATTTTTCTAGGTTTTTGTTAAAATGTAGGTAATGCTTTTTATTGGGATGCTGACTAATGAATTCACTTACACAATCGGGAATTGATTTGATTTGTAATGAATCAGAGAATGATTTGTTCTTTGCTGAAGAAGATGAGCTGACTTCACAGAATGAAGTCAGATGGAAAATTATGATTGTGGATGATGAAGCAGACGTTCATTCAGTTACTAGGTTAGTTTTGAAAGATTTTACATTTTTAGGTAAGGGGCTAACTATAGTGAGTGCCTACTCAGGTGCTGAAGCTAAACAGTTAATTGCCGAGCATCCTGACACTGCTATTATGCTGCTGGATGTCATTATGGAGACTGAGTCGATTGGTTTAGAAGTTGTTAAGTATATCAGGGAGACGCTGAATAACAAAGCGCTGAGAATTATCCTCCGGACTGGGCAGCCAGGGCAAGTGCCAGAAAAGCACGTAATTCTTGACTATGACATTAATGATTACAAAACTAAGACAGATTTGACAGATGAAAAGTTGTTCACAACGTTAGTTGTTGCCCTGCGAGCTTATGATACTCTTCATCAACTCGAACAAGCCAACACTAAGCTCTTCCATGCTAATAATGAGTTAGCTGACAGCCAACACAATTTAGAGCTGAAAGTGAAGGAACGTACTAAACAGTTACAATCAAAAAACGAGCAGTTAGAGTTAGCGTTAAAAGAGGTGAATGCTGCCCAACAAATGATAATTGCCCAGGAAAAACTAGCATATTTAGGAATGCTTACAGCCGGGGTTGCTCATGAAATTAGGAACCCTCTTAACTTTACGATCAATTTGGCAAGGCTTATTGGAGAATTGTGTGAAGAGTTACTCGATCGAGTGAAACAGCCTGTAGTGAATGTAAGGGAAATTGAGCAAATTGCGATCGAGGTATCATCCCATTCAAAAGAAATGGAACTTTATGGAAGTAGAGCTAACAGTGTTATTCAAAATATGTTGCTTCATGCGAGTCACAAAGGAAGCTTGATCAAGCAACTCTGCAATTTGAATTCTTTGATTGATGAAGCACTTAGATTAGTATACCCTAGTGTTAGAAATAGATATAAGGGATTCAGTGCTGTTATTAACACTGACTATGATGCTAAAATTGGTGAAATCGAGATCGTTCCCCAGGATATGAGTAGAGCATTGATTAACATTTTAGATAATGCCTGCTATGCACTTTACGAGAAAAAATCGGTTAGCGATGCTGTTTACTCTCCTAAGTTAGAGGTTAGAACTCACAGACTGGACGAGGGAGTAGAGATTACTATTTGGGATAACGGCTGCGGCATGCCAGCGCATATTATTGATAGGATTTTCAATCCCTTTTTCACTACAAAGTCGCCAGGAGAAGGTACGGGGCTAGGGTTATTCTATGCCAATGACATTATTGTTAGCAAACACCAGGGCACTATCCATGTCAAAACTGAGCAGGGAGAGTTCACAGAGTTTAAGATTCAGTTGCCTATTAAATAGGCAGTACGTTTTGATGAGCTAGAGTTACAAGATTTTTATCTTACTCAAATCCAATGGTTTTCGTACTTGTTTGTCAGCAGGTGGGTTGCTTGCAGTCTGGGATTCTGCTGATTCATTTTGGGTTAGCAACTGTTTCTTCTTATTTTTAATCGGTTCTGGTTGTTCGATGAGTGGTACTGCTTCCCTTGTTGGGGTTGGTTCTGGAACTTTTGGTAGTGGGGGTAGAGTTAAACCTTGTCCTACTTTTACGGGCAATGTCGGGTAGTGCAGTCTAGGATCTTCTTGTCCAAAGTAAATACCTTCGGTTTTTTTATCTTCCCCATTGTAATACCGTAAATACCAATATGGGCCATAAGTCCGTGTCGTTTTATCTTTTAATTTTTTAGTAACTACACGGTAATCTAAGTAGGCATTTGACATGGTAGATAAAGGCGGGTATTTATTGGAGCCTGTTTGCGAATTTTCATATTCAATCCTTTGGGCTATTTTTTCATTTTCAATGGCTAACAATTTGAGAGTTTCTAACTCATATTCTAAGTCTTCTATTTGTTCGGCAGTAAAGTGTTTAGCTATGATTTCTACTACTGCTTCATAGCGATGTTCGGGGCGCAAACTCCGGCTCCAGCTTGTAATAGTCGATACTCTGACTTGCGTTCTTTCTTTTCTGTAATACTTTTGTTTGGCATTTCTATGTTCTCTGTCTTGCGCTTCAGTATCGTCAACTCTAATAGCCGATACATCTATAGTTCTTGTAGCTAAAGCTGAATTAATTGTTCTTTTTAATTCGTTGAAATCCGTACTTTTTGAAATACAGTCCCTCGCTCCAGTCTTAAGAGCTCTACTTACGTTATCCGTGTCGTTGTAACCCGTGATAACTATAGCAGTGATTGTAGGTTTTAACTTTTTCAGTTTTTCCAGAAATGTCAAACCGTCCATTTCTGGCATATTAATATCTGTAATTATCAGATTTATTTCTGGAGACTTTTGAGCTATTTCTAGAGCCTCTCTGCCGTTTTGAGCAAACTCAAATTCCAGCGAACCCTCTGTTATCTCATGCCTGAAATTAATAGTTAATGCTTTTTGAAATTTCGGCTCGTCATCCACAAGTAATATTTTTGGCATTGTCCTAGGCTTTTGTGCTATTCTAATATCTAGCGTAATGTTATTATAGCACGGTTTATTCAACATGGGAGTACGCGATCGGGTTCCACAGGACGGTTTGGGTGTGGGGTTGAGCCATTTCCCAACGATTAAAGACCTCCTTTTTAACCAGCAAAAGTTAGCTATGGCTGGCAAGCTGTCGGGGGGCGTCATCCATCAGATTAAGAATCCTCTCGGATTCGTGAAACAATTTGCTAACACATCGTTTGGCTTAGTAGTGGAGTTAGAGGACATTATTGCTCGTTGCAAATCTAAGTTATCTGAATCAGATAAAAACCAATTAGATGTTAACCTAGCTTACCTAAAAGATAGTATTAAGGAAATAAGTGATTCAGCAGAAACTATAAGTAGGTTGAGCGATATTATGCTATCGCAGTATCGAAATGCTGTTGTAGTTCCTGTCAAACTAAATTCCCTTATTGAAGATACTGTTAACTTGACTTATCATAGTATGAGAGCTAGAGTAAAGCAGTTTAATACTACCATAAAATATAATTTAGATAAGTCTATTGGTATGGCGAATCTAAGTTCTGATTTTAATTTAGTCATCTTTCACTTGACAGATAATGCTTTTTATTCTACTCATGCCAAGAAACTTGCCGATTCTTCTTTCAGACCAGAATTAACAGTAAATACCAAATATCTGGGAGCAGCGATCGAACTTCGTGTTCGTGATAACGGTTTGGGAATCCCTGAGGAAACGATCGGTAAAGTCTTTGACCCTTTTTTCACCACTAAACCTGGGGAGTTTGGACTTGGGTTAACTTTAGTTAAAGACATCGTTAACCGACATGGTGGGAAGATTGAGGCGAACTCTTCTTCTGGCGATTATGCAGAGTTCGTTCTCAACCTGCCTAAAAGCGTTCTTACCTGAAGTTAATTTATCGAATTAGACTGAGAGAAATTTTCAATGTTCCTTGAAAATTCTTTTTTAGCAGGGCGGTAGCTTACGTTGGGGGTTAGGCGGGGGTATTTGATAGACTCCCCTATACTTTGTACCGAAAGTTAGGTCATTGGTGCGATCGAGTTTCATGTGTTTCAAGTATTTCAGTTATTGTTGTACCCGTTATCTTGAGTTCCAAATTGTGATCTGAAGAGCAACTTTTCGTTTTGTCGATACCATTTGGAACGGGGCAGCGCTGCGTTTATCCTTTGTGCTAAGTACAGGTAGCACTGTAGTTTGTCTGGGTCATCCCATTTTGATAATTTTCTAAAGTTATATACAAAGGGGCTGGCGGTAATTAGTTTTTGGATACTAATTAGTTCCCGATTGTCGTCCAGTGCTTTCAGAGCGATTTCTTCATCGAGGTCTTTGATGGCATATAGGTATCTCTCATTTTTAGGGGTTTCTAATTCTGCTATCAAATTATCGTAAGTCAGCAAGGGATTTTGCAAGATATCCCTGCTGTACTTAAGGTAAAGGCTTTGGATAATTTGTTGTGATACCCGTTTTGGCGCATGGTTTGTTATTGCTTGTTCGACTTGTCTATCAATTTCTAGCAGTCGGTTGATTCCTTCTGGCGATAGCATTAGGCTTAAAAACATCTGACGGTCTTCAGCAGTTCGATCGATCCCGAAAGCATCATCGAACAGAGTTAACAAATGACCATTCATCAGTGCGACGACTAATGCCTTTGCCTTCTCGTTGCCTTGGTACGCCCAATATCTCCAGTACGAAGAAGCTATGAACAGCGGGATGGGTTTAATATGGGCTATTGAATTTTCTACAGTGATGTCAGACACTTGCTCTAGTTTAAACCTTTTGCATAGTGCCGCTTCAAAAGAGTTGCCTTCCAGGAATTGGGTTAGGTTATATATTCGTTTGCCTATAGGTGCTGTAGCGCTGTTATGTGCTAAGGTATAGTCGCCTTTGGGCAGCATATAGCAGTCTAGGGTGATGTTTTTGCCTAATTGTACGGTCGTTTTCTTGGCTTTGATGGGTTGAGGTTGAGTATTTTGCATGATACAAAACTTTAACTTGTCGTTAAGTGAACGTGTCGATAATTTTAATTCTTTTTTTTTTCAATTTTAAATAGTCTTAGGATTCGAGATAACCCTACCAAAGACATATTTTATATATATGATTAGACTGTCATTAAGCTGCCAGTCCCAATGATTACTCAGTTAATCAAAAACAGTAACAGTAAATCGGATCTGCTAGAGTTGGTTTGGAAGTCTACCGAGAAATTAGGCAAGGAATAGCTCTATGCTCCTGTAGTTGGCAAGATTGAATTTTGATCGTACTAAGTTGGGTATGGGAGAATGGCACGTAAGATTTGTCCTCCATATACTCATGATGGGGTGATGGGAGCAGGTCGCTTGCGATCGCACTTAATCAAAATGTCACAACCGCTCATCACTTAACTGGCGGATATCCTGCATTGAGGGAACAGGCTGAAACCCTTGAAAACTCGTACCTTGTAAAGTCACCTAGATGCGGCTTGTAAACAATGGAATTTGAGCCTAGGAAGAATGGTTACTGAAGGGTTACAGCGTTTCTGATTGAAGTTTTGGAGCCTAGCAGTGAGTTGAAATTTGAGCCTAGTCATAATGCTTACTGTGTAAGGATTGTAGCGTTTTTATTTGGAATTTTGGAGCCTAGCAATCTATTTGCTCGTTACGACTGGTTAAAGCATGATGCTTTAGCACAGGGCTATTGCCCTGGCTTTTAATAGCAGCGGGGGAGTAAGGGCGTTGTTTTTATCCTAAATTCCTGTAAATACCAGGTACAGCATTCCCAAGGCTAGCACTGGCAATGATTGGCAGACGCACGCGAGTAGCGGGGCGTGGCAAGCATTAAAGCATTCTAGCAAGCATCGAGGCATCTGGGTAACGACTGGGCACTGGCTTTTAAGCAGTGATCGAGAGAGGGCATCTGGGTAGTAACTGGGGGTGAGTGTGGCTTTCTCTGTTCTTAGGCACCAGGGCATAACTGAAGTGCAGCAAGCAGCGGGGGTATGACCGTAGTTCAGCAGTACAAGCATCGGGGGCATAACTGACAGTAGTGCAGCAGTGCTTTTGAAGCATCGGGGGCATAACTGAAATGCAGCAAGCATGGCTATCAGGCTTTTAGGCAGCGATCGATGACTGAGGATGTGGGGGCAGGGGGCATAACTGAAGTGTAGCAAGCAAGCATTGAGGGCATAGCTGACAGTAATTCAGCAGTGCAAGCAAGCATCGGTAAAATTCACCCCTTTCAATCCCTCACGCGCTTAGGGCGATAGCCCGATTAATACAATCGTAGCTGTTCTATTGACAGTAATACAGGCAATTGTAGCGGTGCTTAAGCTCTTGACGTGCTGGCAGACTTTTAGCACTCTTATGGACAGAGTGCCAGGTTTCGTAGCATAGC
>CASBRB010000071.1 GCA_949127975.1 Oscillatoriales cyanobacterium PMM_0019
CCCCCAACCCCTCTCCCAAAGGGGGAGAGGGGAGTAAGAAAATTTTACATCTCAAATGGAATTGCTATAGATGGTGCGTTACATTTCATTAACGCACCCTACAAGAGCGGCTCACGCACTAGCATATACTAGCATTGAGTAGGGTGTGTTAGCTTGACTCGTAACGCACCGAAAATTAGCATAAGGAATCTAATAGTTACTAAACCAATAGTCAGATATGGGCAGACCCGCTCATATCTTTCGTCTCAGTCATTTTGAGCGGCAATGCTTTACTCAACTCACGGACGCGAGTGATTTTCAAGCTGATCCGCCTGGGATGTGCTACCACACAACCACTATCCCTCCGACTGTGAATCTTTGGGATTACTTTTTGACTAAATTGGGATAATGTCCCAATGTTAATAGGGTTGTGAAGACAATGTCTTCATTCCTATAAGGATTATAATCTATTAGAGTCGATAGGTGTCTATCTTTTGAGCGAAGTTTCACAATCTAGCTCTCTTGCTTACGTCAGGTAGCTTCATCCTGACATTCTGACCATATTATACCGCTATTGCCTATGTTTGACCATAAAGTCAGCGAGGTTTTACAATACCAAATCAAATCCCCATTGCATTACCCGCAATCCAAGCCGTAGTCCAGGCACTTTGAAAGTTAAATCCACCCGTAACACCGTCAATATCGAGAATTTCTCCAGCAAAATAAAGTCCCGGATAGCAACGGCTCTCCATTGTCTTAAAGTCCACTTCTTTGAGACTGATGCCGCCACAGGTAACAAATTCTTCCTTAAACACTCCCTTACCCTGAATCAAGTATTCACCCTGAGTAAGTTCGCTAATCAACAAGTTGAGAATTTTATTAGATAACCCAGCCCATCGGTCTTCAGCACCAATACCAACACTAGCAACTAACTGCTGCCAGAGGCGTCGGGGGATACTTACTGGGCAACTGGTGGAAATGGCACGGTGCGACAACTGAGATCTTACCGCAAGCAATTGTTTTCGCAAATCTTCTAGTTTGTACTGGGGCAGCCAATTAATCAGCAAAGGCGCATGATAATGGCACTCGTGTAGCACTCTAGCACCCCAGGCTGAAAGTTTGAGAACGGCGGGACCACTCAACCCCCAGTGGGTAATTAGTAATGGTCCTGTTTGCTCTAGAGATTTGGCACCAACATGGGCGAGCAAACGAACAGATTCTACGCTCACCCCAGCTAAATCCTGCAATCGGGCGTCAGTAATATTGAAAGTAAATAGAGAGGGTACAGGGGGTTCAATCTGATGCCCTAAATTTTGTGCCCATTTGTAGCCAGAAGGATTACTGCCCGTAGCCAGAAGGATGCGCGAACACTTTAATGTCTCTGAGGACTTCAACTTAATCTCAAACCCCCCCTCTTCTCCTGCTCCCCGCGATATCGAAACAACAGGCGCATTAGTACGAATTTTTACCCCAGCAGCCTCAGCAGACTCCATCAAACAGTTGACAATTGTTGCTGAATTATCAGTTAGCGGAAACATCCGTCCATCCGGCTCAGTTTTCAGCTTAACGCCCTTGGCTTCAAACCAAGCAACAGTATCCTTGGCTTGAAATCTGCTGAAAGCACCTCGTAGAGCTTTACCACCTCTAGGGTAATATTGCACCAACACAGCAGGATCGAAGCAGGCGTGGGTGACATTACATCTACCCCCACCAGAGATGCGAACTTTACTGAGGAGTTGACGCCCTGCTTCTAGCAGGATTACAGAGGTGTGGGGATATGCTTCAGCACAGGTAATTGCCGCAAAAAAACCAGCCGCCCCACCACCAATAACTACTACTGGCAAAGGTTGCACTTTTTACTACTCTTCTAGCTCAAAATCCCCTTTTCCTGCCCCACAGACTGGACACACCCAATCATCTGGCACGTTTTCCCAGGCAGTACCCGGTGCAATACCACCATCGGGATCGCCTTCAGAGGGGTCGTATACATACCCACAAACCGTGCATACATACTTCTGCATTCTGCTTAACTGCTCTAAAATACATCCTTCTGCATTCTGCCTAACTGCTCTAAAATTGTCAAGATTTTTCAAGCGACAAAATGCCATGTTCGTCTTTTTTGTAGTGCTGACAAACGACATCCCAGGCATGGTGTTCAGCCTTTGATTCATCGTTTGACTCTTTATAAGCAGTATTGTAACTGTCAATGAATGTCTTTTGAGCTTCTTCTGAAAGGTGAGAGCGTATTTCTGGAGACAAGTCACTCGATACTGTCAACTCACCTGAAGTTTTGCGAGGCAAGGCTGTTTCTGTCGAAGATATTTCCTTCCCTCCGGCACTTTCTAGCAGCAGTCGAATTTCACCGGATTTATTAGCTGGTATTTCCACCGTTACTAGGAAGTCTCCCTCTTGAATGCGGGTTTGATAGACAGCGGCTTTCTCTTCTGGCATCCCTAGGGCTACAAAGGCGGATACTAACCCGGCTCCGGCTGAACCTGCTATAGCACCAGTAGCTGCACCTAGTAGAGCTGCACCTATTGGTCCTGCCGCCACAAGTGTACCAACAAATGGTACAAACAGCACACCTACACCAGTCAGCAAAGCCAGGGCTGAACCAAACAAGGAACCAAAGATTCCGCCTTGTTTGAGTCCCTCTAAAATCACATCTTTTCTGGTGATAAAGCCAGCGATTCTAGTTTCGGAGTGAAAGTTTTTGCCGATTACCGAGATGTGATCGCTGCTAACGCCACGCTCCAACAGACGACGAATTACGCTATCAACTTGTTCCCGATTCTCGAAAAGGGCGGAAATGGTTTTTTCGGCAATTGGTGTATCGACGACTTGCGCAGCAGTCATGAAAAACTCCTTGAACTTTTGTTAACTCTTATCAGAGAATACTAAACACCACCCTAGAACGCTATCGCTCGGAAGACTGATGCTGGCATCAGTCTTTAGTTGAGGGACTAGGGAATTACATTAGAAACGCTTATTTTTCACAATGCCGTAAATAATCCCCGTGGCAACCGAAAGTAGAACCAACAACCAGATTACGCCACCAGGCATGAACGCCAGTACGCCAAACCCTCTGAGGAGATAAACCACTATGGTGATTCCCACCACAGTGCTAAAAATGTAAGCTGATAATTCAGTTAGAGGTCTAGGAGATTGGCTCACTTTTTCCGTTTCAACCGTCATCACACCTACATCCCATGATAGCCTTGCTAGGCTAGCAATCGCTCTGAGAGTTACAGCTCGTCAGGGTTTGCAGTCTAGAAGGGTTGATTTTTTTCCACTTTATTGGTATTAAGTGTGGCTCTTCAGCATGAGTAAACCTTCTTATTCAACTTCAACTTGGGAGCAATTTCCCTTAGAGGCGCTGTTGCAAGGCGAGATTTTCCTAAAAACGCGATCGTACACTGCCTGGGGTGGTGCGGTAACTGCGCAAATGTACTTACCTCTGGCACGGGAGCTCGTCTGGCAACAATTAACAGATTACCCTCGCTGGGTACAGTATTTCCCGGATTTAATTCGCTCTGAGGTACTGCAACCAACAGCAGAGGCTATTGAGGAATGTAAACGTCTCTACCAAGTTGCGACTAAAGCCTTTTTGTTTCTCAGTATTCAGGTTGAAGTTTACCTGAACGTGTTTGAGGTGGTGCAACAGCAAATAAAATTCCGGTTGGAGAAAGGCAGCTTTGTGGATTTTGCCGCCGATTTAAAGCTGCAAGATGCTGGAACCGGGACTTTGCTTACCTACGCAGTGCAGGCAACGCCCAATATTCCAGTGCCAGCGATTTTTATTGAACAGGCAATCAAAATGGACTTACCCAACAATATGCGCCGAATGCGTCATGTTTTGTGTGGGGTTTCTGGTAAGATGGGTTGAAAATATCCCCAAAAAAAAAAGTTGGGTTTCGTTCCTCAACCCAACCTACAATCTTACCTTAGTCCTCAAAAAAGGCTCGTAGTGAGGACTTTAGTCCTAAGTCAACCATCGCTGAGATACATTCACCTAAATAAACATGTTTCTCTATTTGTATGAAACAACCCTGTGCTAATCAGATATAGCGGGGGTCTTCCCAGCGAATAGATAAATTAGCAGACCTTTGTACGAAAGAGCCGCTCGCCTGACGAAGCTAAAAGCCACCAGTACCATTAGGTGTGCCTAACCCCGTAGGACCATCGTAGCCAGAACCAGCCTGACACAGATAGTTGCCACAGCTACCATTGCTGCCACTTGTGACATCGTTGAGCAACGAAGGATGAAAGTAAGGGTAGGAGGCATAAGACGTTGATCGCACGTTCCCACTCAGAGCATAGACACCTGCAATCAATGGCGCTGATAAACTCGTGCCACCAACCTGGAACCAACTTGCCTGCCCAGTAGAGTTAGTTGCAGTGTAGATTGCAGCTCCTGTATTGGGATCGGCATCTGCGGAGACGTCAGCGACGGTGCGCTTACTACATTTAGTATCTGATTGGAACGAGGGTTTTGGCTCGTAAGCGCTACATCCGCTGCCCGCTCCGCTCCAAGCTGTCTCACTCTGGCGTGTGTTATCAGGATTGAGTTTTAAGGTTGTGCCGCCGACTGCTGTAACAAACCGCGAAGCAGCCGGATACTCAACACCATAACCACTGTCTCCTGAAGAAACAGTGAAAGCGACACCTGGATGGTTAAAGTGAGAGTCATAGAATGTCTCGTTGTAGAACTCTCCCCCGCCGTAAGAGTTAGAAATGACCGTCGCACCCATGTTTACAGCAGTGTCCACTGCTGTAAAGAGATTATTCAATGAACTTGAATTCGCTTCCACAAGCACGATTTTGCAATTTGGGCAAATGGCATGTGCCACTTCTACATCAAGTGCCATTTCCAGCGCCCATCCAGTATCAGTGGCAGGATATGAACCTTGAATACCATTCTGGTTCACTTTTGTGAAGCAGCCGTTTGCTGTGGTACAGGCAGGTAGCCCAAATTGTTGACTATAGACATTGAGATCGTTCTCTATAGTCGGGCTATTGTAGGCAACGACAATGCCGATCGTTTGGGGCACTGTAGCCGTAGAAGGCAGATTGTAAGCAGTATGGAACTGTGCAGGCGTGTAAGCACTACCTGGTGGTGTGCTGGACGCCAACGGCTTGCCATTAGCGTCGGTAACAACATGGGAATGACAGCGCCCCTCCCCGGATACCCGATTTGGACAAATGTGCTTAAAAGGTTTGTGGCTAGGTAAGGCTCCGACAAAATTAGCGAGCAAAAGTGGCGATCCCAGAACAGTCAAAGCAACAAACTTAAGTAAACTTTTCATTATTTATTCCTTCAGAATTGAATCTGTTTGGGTTGGCAGAGTAGGTAGACAGTTACCTGAAATTCATACAAACTGGTTTTACGGCATAATCAATATCAAGCCGATTTTTTTTACTCTATTTCATTTTACTTAAAAACCCCAGATGTATGACTTCGTAATTTTTACTGAGATAGCCCTTTTTTTAAAATTTAAAATTTAAGTGAATTTACTGATAATATTTTTTTCAGATATGGTAATTAGGCATCCTCTCCGCGCTCTTGCAAAATCTCATAATACGCCCTTACCAGAGTTTTGCCAGAGAAAAAGTAATGCAAGCACGGTATTTTTGTTACCAGAGCCAAATGATGATGAGTGGGATGATAGTAACCTGGAAAGCTCATAAATACTAAACCACCCGATCGCAGGACGCGGTAGCATTCGCTCAAGGTTTGTTCTACATTTTGAATATGCTCAAATACGTCAAAAGAGACAATTGCATCGAAACTTTCATCATTAAAAGGTAAGCTTTCACCTTTGCCAAGCATATATTTGGCGTTGACTTTCTTTAGTTGGGCAAACTGTGTTGCCGCTTCAATGTATTCCGGCACTACATCAACGCCAGTAAGAGATGCCATCTGATACTTTTCGTACCAGGCAATACCTCTACCGCCACTAAAGCAGCCAATCTCTAATACATTTTTGCCTTGAAGATAAGGAGTTAGATTTGTCCCGTGGTAACAATCCCAGGGATAAGACACTTCGCTTTTATATTTGCTAATTGAAGAATCAATCCTGACAGCTTGGCGCTGGGAATTTGTGGCGTTCACGAAAATAGAATGATTGAAAACTTCTTCTAATTCTCCTACTTTTACTTCAGGTGAGATAGGAAAGGTTTCAAATTTTTTCATGAAGCTCTTTGCTAAGCTTGTAGAAATGCTTGTCAAATCCATAATCTCCAACCTCTATAAAAGTGTGTAGTCTCACATCGGTCTATTTTTCGTTTCTCGTTCCCAGGCTCTGCCCTTGTCATTACCCACATTTTTGAGCAAGTACGCATCATAGTGAGTCCTGCCACGTCTAAATTGCCCTCACCCCCAGCCCCTCTCCCAAATTGGGAGAGGGGAGTAAGAATCGGATGGTTTTCTCTTTCTCCCCTTCTCCCTGCTCCCCTCCTGGGAGGGGTTGGGGGTGGGTGGAGAAG
>CASBRB010000072.1 GCA_949127975.1 Oscillatoriales cyanobacterium PMM_0019
CCAATATTAGTTTGCCCTGAAACGTCGGGCTGAGAATTGCTGTTCACAGGTTTCCTCTTTTATTAATCTACCGAAAAATGGGGGAGTATCAGGGGGTAATCTTTAAGCCAGTTTAAGTATGGGGATGAAAGATTACTCCCGAATCATACAACAAAATCGGCGATCGCACTAAGAAAAATTATAGCCAGTAGGGTGTGTTAGCGTAGCGTAACGCACCGAAAATTAGCATATAGATCGCTCTCTGGGATTTAAGCAAAATTTCAGCTTCTCAGTGAGAATCTGGACATGGGGCTTTTTCAGCATAGTTAGGTGATTACCAGGAATTAAATTAATTTCTACCCCACCTAGAGCTAGTTTATCCCAGCCCCGTGTAGGATCTTGATGGGTTGCGATCGCGGAGCTAGTTTTAAACAGGGTAAGTCGGTTTGGGTAAATCTGTGGTACATAGCTGCGAACTGCTTTGGAGTTAGCTTGGTAAACACGCCACATTGGTGTAACTGTTAGCTCATTTAAAATCCGCAGTTTTGCTTCTTGAGGCAGAAAATTATCTATTTTCGTCTGTCCGGAGATGGAGTTCCAGAGAAAATGGGTGCCGAGCGATCGCATCATATTCCTCAACTTAAGATCGATCGTCGCTAATTCTTCACTTGGGTGTCGATCGCTCACTGTCAGCAGATAAACATAATCAAATAGAAAAGACCATATATATCGTACTCCTGTAGTGGCAATAAACTTCAAACCATCCCAAAAAGAAGTCTGTTGAGCCGAAACTGGCGCATAAGTATCGAATATTGCCAGTAGCGCCACTTCATGCCCCATTTGATGTAACTGTTGAGCCATTTCAAAAGCTACCAAACCTCCAAAAGACCAGCCGCCAATAAAATAAGGCCCTTCTGGCTGCACCAACCTGAGCGCCTGAATATAGTAAGCAGCCATATCCTCGATCCGGTCTAACGGGGCTTCTTTACCGTCTAAACCCAGAGGTTGCAGCCCATAAAACGGTTGGTCTGTTCCTAAATTATACGCCAATTCGTAATAAGGAAAAACTACACCAAAAATAGGATGAATGCAGAAAAAAGGAGGCTTTTTACCAGCAGGTTGAATTGCTACTAAGGGAGACCAAGGTAGAGCCTCTGTATCTGAAGATAGTTGTTTGGCTAACCCTTCTACCGTTGGATTTAAAAATAAAGTAGAGAGAGGTAACTGTTTTTGAAACTGCTTGTCTATTCGATCGATCAAGCGTACAGCCAGCAGAGAATTTCCTCCTAAGTCAAAAAAGTTGTCTTGAATCCCCACACGATTGAGGTTAAGGACTTGAGCCCAAATTTCGGCAAGTGCAGACTCGGTTGGAGTACGAGGAGCAATATCAGGGCCACTATTCAAATTATCGGGTGCTGGAAGGGCACGGCGATTTACTTTCCCATTGGGGGTTAGCGGCAGAGCATCTAGCACTACAAAAGCTGACGGTATCGTGTACTCAGGCAGCTTTTCCTTCAAGAAAGAGCGCAACTGACTCGATTTAGCATTAGACACTACATAAGCTATCAAACGCTGGTTGCTATATACATCTTCTGTAGCAATTACCACTGCTTCTGTTACTGCTGGATGCTGCCTCAGCACTGCCTCAATTTCGCCTAACTCGATGCGGAAGCCGCGAATCTTTACTTGCTCGTCGATGCGCCCTAAAAATTCGATATTGCCATCAGATCGGTAACGCCCTAAGTCACCAGTGCGATAAAGGCGAGCGCCCTGTTGATGATTAAAAGGATGAGGTATAAACCTTTCAGCAGTAGTTGCGGGGCGGTTGAGGTAGCCCCGCGCCAGCCCCACACCGCCGAGGTACAACTCGCCCACAACACCAATGGGTACGGGTTGTAACTGGGCGTCTAATATATAAATTTCCGTGTTAGCAATTGGGCGACCGATGGGTATAATAGATTTAGCATTGTTAACCTGGTTAATTTCTGCTACAGTTGACCAAACAGTTGCTTCCGTTAACCCGTAAGCGTTGAAAAATCGGCGTCCACCAGCCCAGCGTTTGACAATATCTTGAGAACAGGGTTCTCCCGCACATATAATAGTCTGCAATGCGGGAAGTTCTGCGGTAGGTAAAATTGCCAGTACAGCAGGGGGGAGTGTAACGTTAGTAATGCCATTGTCCCGCAACAGTTGGATTAAAGCTTTTCCTGGCATAAGGGATTCATTTTTGGCTACGTATAGTGTAGCTCCTGTTGCCAGTGCCATGACAATCTCAAAGATTGAGGCATCAAAACTCAAGGAAGCGAATTGCAGCACTCGGTTACTTGGCTGTAGGTTGAAAGTTTTCCTCTGGGCTTGCACCAAGTTGCACAGCCCTCGATGCGATATCGCAACACCTTTGGGTTTGCCTGTCGAGCCAGATGTATATATAATATAAGCTAGGTTGTCAGGTAGTACGCTGCTATTGGGATTTTCTTGACTTTGCTGGGCATTCCCTGGCAGCTCGTTGTCAAAGAAAGCACCATTTTTAACTCTGAGGATAACAAAATGCCTGTTGTCGTTCCCGAATTGCTCAACAAATTGCTGCTGAGTTAGCAATATAGATACCTGAGCATCCTCTAACATGAAACTAAGACGCTCTTGAGGATAGGTGGGATCTAAGGGCAGATAAGCTCCACCTGCTTTGAGGATGCCCAACACTCCCACAATCATTTCTACAGAACGTTCTACGCAGATACCAACTATACTTTCTGGCACTACCCCCAGTTGCTGTAGATAACCTGCTAGTTGGTTAGCCCTGATGTTCAATTCGCGGTAGGTTAACCGCTGAGTTTCAAAAACAACTGCTATGGCATCAGGCGAGTTTTTTACCTGAGTTTCAAATAGGTAGTGAATGCAATTCCCCAAGTTTTCCTGCTTGGTGTCATTCCAATCATATAATAATTGCTGCCGCTCTGGTATGGTTAAAATAGGTAATTCACATAAGGGTTGCTCTGGATTAGCCACTATGCCTTCTAGTAGGGTTTGAAAATGTCCTACCATCCGGGTAATTGTGGTATGGTGGAATAGATCGGTGCTGTAGATTACTTGTCCTTTAAGAGTTTCCCCTTCTGACCAAAAATGGAACTCTAAATCTAACTTGGCACTGCCGTTGTCAACCTCTAAGAGACTTAAATTTAAGTCGGGTAACTCTAAAGCTGATATTGGAGTGTTTTGCAGAGAAAAACTAACTTGAAATAAGGGATTGCGGCTTAAGTCGCGCTCTGGATGCAGATCTTCTACTAATTTCTCAAAAGGTAAATCTTGGTGGGTATAAGCTCCTAAAACTACCTCTCGCACTCTGACTAAAAGTTCGCGAAACGTCGGGTTTCCTGATAAATCGCTGCGCAATACTAAGGTGTTGACAAAAAAGCCAATTAGCCCTTCAATCTCAAGGCGGTTACGGTTGGCGATCGGGACTCCGCAAACAATGTCGTCTTGTCCTGTATAATGGTATAATAAAGTTTGAAATCCTGTAAGCAGAGTGGTAAACAAGGTCACTCCCACTTGCCTGCTAAGCTCCTCTAGCCCTTGTTTTAGGGAGTGGGGTAGCTCTAGCAATTGTTTAGCTCCTTGGTAGGTGGGAACTGTAGGTCTAGGTTTGTCGGTAGGTAGATTTAGCACTGGCAGGTTGCCAAGTTGTTGCCGCCAATAAGCTAGCTGAGTTGACAGCACTTCTCCCTGTAACCATTGGCGCTGCCATTCGGTGAAGTCGGCGTATTGCAAGGGTAATTCTGGAAGGGGCGATAACTCTCCCTTGACAAAAGCTGTATATAATCCCCCCAGTTCCCGAACTAGCACCCCAATAGACCAACCATCAGCAATAATATGATGGAGATTCAGCAACAAGACATATTCTGCTGCATCGAGTTGTAGGATCGTCACTCTCAGTAATGGTGCCGTGGTGAGGGAGAAGGGGCGTTGGAATTCTTCTGTTATCAGCCTGCTGAGTTGTTTTTCCCTTTCAGTCGCCACCAGATGCTGTAGGTCGATCGCTGGTAGAGCTATAGTTAAGTGGGGTGCGATCGCTTGGATGAGGTCTTCACCCATAATAAAGCTAGTACGCAATATTTCATGACGACGCACTATTTCGTTAAACGTCTGCTCTAGTGCAGCTAAGTTAAGCTTCCCTGTCAGACGAAGGGCACACCCGACATTGTAGAAAGGATTGCCCGGTGCCAACTGGTGGAGAAACCACAACCGCTGCTGGGCAAACGATGCCGGAAAGACAAAAACCTCTGTTTCTTCATCACAACTAGCATTCATAGAAGGGGACGTTGACGGGTGTAGGTTAAAGTCTACCGGAAAATGGGGGAGTTTCTCGTTCCCAGGCAGAGCCTGGGAACGCCGCTTTTGAGGCTCTGCCTCCACCTAAACAGGACTTACGCATGCCTCTATATATAGCGGGTTCGTAGGGGCAATCCCCAAGTGGGTTGCCCCTATATATGCCAGTGTGCATAAGTCCTGATATAGCGGTTCGTAGGGGCAATCCCCAAGTGGGTTGCCCTTACATATGCCCAGTCTGCCTCCATCTAAACAGGACTTACGCACTGCCTATATATATAGCGGTTCGTAGGGGCAATCCCCAAGTGGGTTGCCCTTACATATGCCCAGTGTGCGTAAGTCCTGTTAGCCCTTTTTCTCGTTCCCAGGCTCTGCCTGGGAACGAGGGCTTTGAGCCCAGGCTCCAATCTTCTCGTTTCTCGTTCCATCGCTCGTTTCTCGTTCCATCGCTAAAGGAGGGAATGAGTTTGAACACCGATTGCTCCCGTGGTGGTATTCCCGACTGGTGGAGGCAGAGCCTCCTTTCCAGCATTCCCAGGCAGAGCCTGGGAACGAGAAATAAGAACACCGATTGCAGGGCTACCCTACATATGCCCAGTGTGCGTAAGTCCTGTTAGCCCATTTTTCTCTCAGCAACCTTAGGCAAAATAATTGTAAAAACACTTCCCTTACCGACTTCACTTGTAACCGCAATCTCCCCTCTGAAAATTTTTAATAGTTCGCGAGATATATAAAGTCCTAGCCCTGTTCCTGCGGGTTCACCGGCTTCTTTTTCCTCACCTTTGGCTGGCTTTGAAGTGTAGAAAGGGTCAAAAAGGTTTGAAATATTATCGGGTGCTATTCCACACCCTGTATCTTTAACATCTATGTATATGCTCGTTTCATCTTGTCTGGTAACAATAGTCACTTCTTTTTCGCTCATGTTCCACATAGCATCAATAGCATTATTTATTAAATTATGAAATACCTGGGTAATGTGAGTATAAATCAAAGAAATGCTTGGTATTTTATTGTCATAAAAATATTTTTTTTGGATTTTATGCTTAAAATCTAAGTTAGACATTAATAATTGAATTTCATTTTGCACAATATCATTGACGTTGAGCAATTTTAAGTCTAAATTTTGGCTCCTGCGATTATTAATTAGCAAATTATCCATTATCTTCTGGATTTGGAGAGTGGCAATTTTAATATATTTACTTAACTCTAAAATTTCTTCTTCATTAATTGTTGTTGCTTGCGAATTAATTAAATCGTTAGACAGCAAAATTGTTTGCAGAGGATTCTTGATATTATGAACTATCCCTTGAGTTAAGCGACCTAATAAAGCCGCTCTTTCTTGTTCAATCAGTTGTTTTGTTTTTTCTTCAACGATATTTTCAAGATTTTGATTGATGTCTTTCAGGGCTTCATTTTGCTCGATAAGTTTTGAATGCAAACTCTGGATAGTCAGTTGATTCTGTACGCGAACCAAAACTTCTTCAATTTGAAACGGCTTTGTAATGTAGTCACTGCCACCGGCGCAAAAAGCTTTTACTTTGTCCAATGCTTCGTCGAGAGCGCTGATAAAAATAATCGGCACTTTACGAGTCCTCTCATCCGCTTTCAGATGCTGGCAAACTTCATAGCCATCCATCTCTGGCATCATAATGTCGAGTAAAATCACATCTGGTACCAGGGCTTGACACGCAGTCAAAGCCATCTCCCCGTTCAAGGCTTTGCGAACTTTATATCCCTGCTCTGTCAGCATTGTGGATAAGACGCGAAGGTTGGCTGGGGTATTATCGACGATTAGAATATCTTTTTTGTAGAAGTCAACCTGAGCGGTGTTCATTGAGTCTAGCTCTCCATTCCCCTTGCCTTGGGGGAAAATTTGTTATCATCAACAATTAAAATGCTTGATTTTAAATACATCAGCTTGGTGGCTATTCATTCTAAAGTTGCTTGAGTTAAGTTAATTATTTTATCAAACCGAAAGTTATTAGTACAATCAGCTAGGGTTTGGCTTAGATTTGCCTTGTCTTTAGGGATTTGTTCCAGCAACTGAAAAATTACATCGTCGCTACCTTCAGCCGCAGCGTGGTGTAATTGTAACACCCAATCAGTCGGCATTACAGCTAAAGCTGCTGGAGTCAAATCTTCCACCGCAACCGCTTCTGGTGATGGAGCCCAGAAGGCTACTTTTTCATAAAGATAACGCACCCCCAAATATTTCGCCATTTTTTCAAAAATCTCTTCCTCTTTGAAAGGCTTACGCACGAAGTCATCGCAGCCTGCTGACAAGGCTGTTAAGCGTTCTTCTTCTAAAACACTAGCACTCAGGGCAATAATTACAGTATTTTGACTGGTTTCAATGGGGATTTGGGTGGAGGAAAAATTTTCTTCTCCCGGTTTACCTATATCTCTTTCTCTGGCTTTAATTTCCTTGCTACACTCATACCCATCCATGACTGGCATCTGCAAATCCATCCAGATAAACTGTGGCTTCCAACTCGCCCACAGAGCTAACGCTTCTCGACCATTTTCAGCCTCACGGATCTCTAAACCCTTCATTGCCAGTAATTTGACTAACAGTTCGCGGTTTTCCCATCGGTCATCAACCACCAGGATACGATATATAGGTTGGTTTGGTTCCAAACCAATGACTCGCTTGGGTGGCTGTTTACTGTGAATATTAGCTGTCTCAGCAAGTTCGCTCTGGATATCAAATTTTAAAATAGTTTTTTCACCTAAAACACTGCTAGCGGTAATGTCTCCCCCCATTAGTTGCACAAATTTTCGGCTAATCGGTAAACCTAAACCCGTTCCTTGCTGAGATTTCCTACCTGTTTCGGTTTGAACAAAGGCTTGAAATAAACTGTCAATTTCTGCTGGTGCAATCCCAGGGCCAGTGTCTTCGACTTCAAACCAAAGATGGATAGTAGGATATTTTTCGATTTTACTGACTAACTCTGATATACTACCTGGCGAAACTCGCAACGCGATCGTACCAGTTTCAGTAAATTTTATCGAGTTACCGATTAAGTTAATTAATACCTGACTTAATTTATTTTCGTCCGTTTTCACGTATTGGGGAACTTCTGGGGCGCGGTAAAATAACAGCTTTAATCCTTTGGATTCGGCTTTGAGTTGCAACATCTCTTGCAGATTATCCAGCATGTGATAAAGGTCAAAGCTATTCTCATTTAAAACTATCCTACCCGCTTCAATTTTAGACATTTCCAATACGTCATTAATCAATGTCAGTAAATGTTCGCCACTGTTACTAATAATTCCCAGATATTTCTGGTGTTCCTGTTTCAGGGATCTGTCGCGGTTCATAACTTGTGTAAAACCCAGGATCGCATTCAGTGGAGTTCTCAATTCGTGGCTCATTCTTGCCAGAAATTCACTTTTAGCATGGTTAGCCACTTCGGCTGCCTCTTTAGCCTTTTGCAAGGCGGTTTCGGCTGCCATACGTACTCTAATTTCCTGCTGTAATTCTTGGGTTCGTTCTGCTACTTTCACCTCCAAGGTGAGAGAATACTCCTCTAGTCGCTGGTTAGAGAGTTTCAATTTCTCCCACAAAAGATACCCGTTGCTGATAATCGCAGACCCCACCAGTGCTAAGAGCGGTGACACTACAATAATCCACCAGCCTCCTAGAAACAACAGATAGGCACTGCCAAATATAACACTGCTTGTCAATATAAAGCTGAGGATTTTCCTCATGGACGATCGCAAGAAACGCCCCAGTATAGTGCCAATTCCAGACCACACCAAAATCCATAACCATTGGAGAGGTTCGGGACAGGGTTTGAGCAGGGGTCGCCCATCTAGAGCAGCACTCAAGATTTGACTGGCTGCATTAGCATGAATTTGAACCCCAGGCATTGTAGAGCCAGGGTTTTGGCTAAAGGGTGTATAGAATAAGTCTTTAGAACTTTGAGCAGTTGAGCCAATCAGGACTATTTTACCCCGGAAAAAATTTTTAGAGACTCTACCTGCTAGTACATTGGTGATCGAAACTGTAGGAAAGCCGTCTCTGAATTTGCGGAAGTTAGCTAATATTTGGTAGCCCCCTGTATCTGCACCGACATACCCTCCCTGGTTGGCACTCAAAGGAACGAATTTAGCCCGACCTAGCTGAAGTTGACCCGATTCGGCATTAATTTGTTTAAGAGTAATGCCTCGGGCATCCAAATAGGTTAGAGCCAGCTTTGCACCCAGACTCATTACTACTTGACCCTGGGGATCTTTGAGACTCAGCAGACTCCGACGAATTTTGCCATCTGCATCCACTACTAGATCGATCGCAGCCACCTGACCTAATTCACTGAGCTTTGGAGGTGGAGCGACAGGAGGATTGTCAATATTACCAACAACTTTCTCGACTCCGATCGCGTTTGGGGTTGAGGCAAAGACCTCGATCAGTTTAGAATTACCCGGTGGTACTGGTAGATTGCGGTAGAGATCTAACCCAATTACTGTGGGTTGTTGTTGCTTAATTTTCTCAAGCAATTGTGCCAGAAGCTCGTCTGACAGGGGCCAACGTCCTAATTGGGAAATATCAGACTCACCAATGGCAACAATCGCAATTCGAGACTCAGTTGACTCGAAAGGGCGCAGACGAAAAAATTGATCGAGCGCAGCCCATTCCAGTAGCTGTAGTACACCGATAGATTTCACGGCAATGACTACTGCGCTGATACAGAACATCATTCCCCATATTTTCCAACCCTGCTTAATTTGCTGTCTTAGCTTTGCCTGCATGAATTACTTGTTTATCGGTTCTGAGGCAATATTACCAAGTCCAGTTGATTTCAGCAGTTCCTCCCACTTACTGGTTATAGTTAGATCCTGGGGATTCTCTCGTCTTAACTGAGCCAGAGTGTTTACTGCCTCATACCAAATTCCCTTAGAGGCATACACGGATGTACGTTCCAAAGGATTTAGCCCTTCTAATGAAGGTAGCTTAGGATCGATTCTTTGAATCCACCCACTCACAACTAGGTCATCATTGAGTCTATCTTCTGGATTGCAAATCACGGCAAACTTCCACTGGTAATGTTTGCCAATCTCTAGAGCGGGTTCGCTATCTGGTAGGCTAATGCTCACAACACCAGGATGACCTGTAAGTGCCACCCTAGTTTGATAAATTCCATTGTCCGTGCCCTCAACCACGGTTAATTCAGCAGAGCTTGCGGTAGTTTGAGGAACGTAGACTAGGAATGTAGGGTGTGCTGCCACAGTTAATGCTGGATGGTTGTCAGGGATTAGGGCAGTCAGAGAAGTAGTCTTAACTGATACATCTTGGGGACATTTCCCCCTTGCGGCACCTCCATCAGTTGTTCCGGGTGAACCGCCATTGCCAGAAGGAGGGTTAAAAGTAACTGACTGTGCTTGCGCTCTTAATCCCAAGCTAGATGTTGTTGATAGTGCAAGCACTAGAGCCGCCCAAAAGCGGAGAAATTTTAGACGAATTCTTACTTTCGACATCTCAATGAACTCCTTAGTTTATAGATTAAAGCCAGTTTCCCACCAAAACAAAGGGTGCCCAGTAATAAGGATGACTGAATTGAGGTTGTTTCAAGAGGCTCAACTGGGCACGACGCAAAGCTTCAGCTTTATTCACTCCAGGTAAGGCAATATCTTTGTAGAATTCCACCATAGCAGAAGCAGTAGATCGATCGTTCACCGACCAAAGACTTGCTAGGGTACTGCGGGCACCAGAGCGAACAGCGATCCCGGCAAGTCCTAAAGCTGCCCGGTTGTCTCCTTGTGCAGTTTGACATGCACTGAGAACCAGTAATTCGATCGGACTATGGGGTTGGTTTAAGTCTCTAGTCTGTAATATGTCCTCCAGTTGTTGGATGTCGAGCCGTCGATCCCAGAGGAGAATAAAGGTATCTTTAGCATTAGAGCTAAATTGACCGTGGGTTGCTAAGTGAACGATCGAAAAAGAAACTTTATCGATCAGAGACGCTATGGCTTTTTCCGTAAACTCCTGGTTCAAAATTACTTTTGAAGGCACTTGAGTGCGGATTCGGTCGAGTTCTTGCTCGACACCAGGTAGAGGTGCAAAACCTCGGATCGCTTTGCTGATTCCACCCATTAACAACTCAAGCCGATCGCGTTTTAGGGGTTTTGGCTTCAGCAGTTGCAACCCTGGAGTAAGCGCGATGCTGTATTTCTCTATTATATACTTTTTGCCATCGTGAAGGGCTGCCATTGGTAGGTTTCGCAGTTCACCGTCTAAGACAAACACTAGCGTTTTTACACCCGCTGCCTCTATTTCTGATGCCGCTGGTCGAATCAGCCAGTCGTAGAGCGTTTGAGCCAAAGGCAGTCTTTCTTGACGAAAAGATGTTTGCCGGAGAGATTGTCTCATCTTGCTAAAGGTACTTGACAAACTTTCCTGTGGCAAAACAGTCGCGTAATGTCGCAGAGGATGACCAGGCAAAGCTACAATAACTTCTAACCGATCGCTTAAAATAATTGGATAAATAACTGCTACTGTTCGCTCAACTTGCTCTATTTGAACTGGCTGAGTGTCTAAACATGCTTGGCGGAAGAAGTTTTGTAGTTCAGCTAATTGTAGCGACTCAATTACATCTCTAGCTTGAATGATATTTTTTTGACTAGGCTCCTCATCTCCAGGTTTTAATAGTATACTTACTAGCTCTCGATATACAGGTTCTACACTATCTCGAAAGGAAAATTGTACATCTGGATTAACTGCTACTAAATCGTTGCGTAATAATTTGATATTGTTGACTGCTTTGCTGTAATAAGCGATCGCTTCGGTATTTTTTCCTGTAATTTTCATCAGGCGACCTAACTGCCATTGCCAACGATAGGCAATATCTGGGGCATTAATAGTTTCAGCAAGGATAAGTGCTTTTTGGGTTAGTTCTAAAGCATCATCCCATTGATGACTTTGTTGGTATACCCCACCTAAATAACCGAGAGCGTAGGCTTCCGAGCTTGCATCTTGGATACTGCGAGCCTGTTGAACGGCTGTAGCCAAAAGTTGTGCAATTTCCGACCCCAATTCTGAGATGCTAGTTGCTGAGTTATTTTCGCTTTTTTTCTCAGAGGAGAAGGGGCACTGCTGAAATATTGGGGATAATGTTTCTCGTTCGTTCGGCTTAAGTTTCTGCTGTTTCATGCAAATCAGACTTTGAGCCAAGTTAATCCTAGCGTAAACTGTTGCCCTACTGATAGGCAAACTAGACATTTCTGAGTTAATTTGGGTTAACAGAGCTGGAATTTCAGTTCCTTGATGAAGCTGCAACAATATCCTGAGTTCATTGAGATGAATCTTAATTTTCATCGCGGGCAAATTCGCCTTTTTCGCTGCTTCTTGATAATAAGCTAGAGCCTCTTTGTTATGCTGCTGAACGCTTGCAGTATTTCCTAGACTTATCAAAATAGCACTTTCGTCTTTGGAGGAAGGTTCGCGCTTGGCTACAGCCAAACTTTGCTGTAAAACTTCTTCAGATTCTTTAAAGGAGCCAACTAACCGTAGAACATCACCAAGGCTCCGCAATCCAGTAGCCTTGAGCGGCGAATCCGGTTGTTTCTGGAGCTTTCCTTCCACATCAATTAACGTGGTTAAAGCACGACGGTAAAATCCTAAAGCTTTGAGGGCTTGGGCTTGGTTTATATGGCTGCCTATCGCCATCGCCTCATCACCCGATCGGGCATATATAGCGCTAGCTTGTTGCCAACTGTTCAGAGCCTTTTCTGATTGTCCCAGTGTTAATTGTAGCTGACCTTGAGTATTAAGTCCTTGGGCTGTAACTAGCCAATATTCTGTAGATTTATCTTTATTTGACGTTGTTTGTAATAGTTTTAAACTATCTGTAATCGCCTTGTTAGCTGACGACCACTGTCCGAGTTTTTGATAAACTAATGAGAGATAGTTAAGAGCCCGCGCTTCATTTAGCACATTTCCTTGGGAATCAAATTCTCCCACCGCTTGTTGCAATTTTTCTGCTGCCAAGGAGAATTTTTCGGCTTGGTAGAGTTCGACGCCCTGGCTTAACAGATGCAGAGCATTTGAGCTGGGTTCTTTCGGTGCTGGGTTAGTGGTTAGTGACGCTACCGATAGCTTAGGGAAGCTGAACGCTGCCGCTTGAGTCAAGGCGACCCACAATAGCAATTTTGGTATAACATATAGCACTTTCGTAAACAGATATTTTAACCTCAAGGGCGATCTGTGTTCGTTCGATCGATCAAGCAACCGTCCGCTTACAACCCATTACTCCCTTCCCGCCAGAAGATTTTGTATTTTCTACTCCCCCTGCTCCCCCTGCTCCCCCACCTGGCTTAATACATAATCTTAGAGCGGGAAGGGAGTAACTCTATTGTAGTCCATTTCTGTCGCCCTAGTCTACCCAAAGACATAATTTATTTATATCCAAAGATATAATAAATCTCTATTACCAGTAGAGTATATACAGGCTTATCAGTACTGTAGCAGACTGGGCATATGTAGGGGCAACCTCACAGAGTTATGTGGCAGCGTGGCATCTGACTTAATCTGTGCTGCCAACCCTCTAAGAGTGGTGGCAGGCAACAGGAGCAGCCGAAAAACTGCTGGGCGCGACGTTGGGCATGTTTGCTACTAGGATGACTTCTCCTTGAGAGTTAACCACCCAGCCATTAGCTTCAACCATCGAGCCAGAGCCAGAGGCAGCAGCTAGGTTTTCAGGAATTGATGAGACAGCAATTTTCTTTGTGCTTCGGGTTGTTAACCTCAAATCCTCTAAGACAGCTTCATCACTGAGATATCCTGTAGGATCGGAAGGTAAGCCTCCTCTGCCTGTGATAGTAAAGCTACTTCGGAACCCTGCTTTAGTAGCGTTACAAGTTTGGGGCACTAATATTTGTAAATTAACTAACTTGTCAGAAAAATCGGTTAATCCCTTACTGGGGTCTATCCCAGGTGTGTTGATTTTTACCACCCCACTTATACCAAAATCTGAGGTAGCAGTAACTTTACTATCTGAAGAAACAAAAATTCCT
Source organism: Oscillatoriales cyanobacterium PMM_0019 (assembly GCA_949127975.1). Taxonomy (GTDB): domain Bacteria; phylum Cyanobacteriota; class Cyanobacteriia; order Cyanobacteriales; family CASBRB01; genus CASBRB01. The sequence continues at coordinate 13,315 of CASBRB010000072.1, forward strand.
TGAGTATTGATTTGAATGTTACCGCCTCTACCTCGCGAGGCATTAGCTGCAATGCGGCTATTTTCTAGGGCAACTAAAGTTTCTGAGTTCAAGGTGAGGTTGCCACCATTACCCGTACCATTGGCAGTAGCAGTGATTGCACTGTTGTGGTGTAGTTGCAACTGTTGTGAAAGTAAGGAAATATTGCCACCTTCACCTGATGCGGTTGCTGCTTGGATACCACCACGATTCAGAAAAATCGCTCCAGCGTTTATTTTTAAATTTCCAGCGTTACCCGGACCATCATTCCTGACAGTAACTAAACCTCCATTGGTAACACTCAATCTTCCTGTGTTAATCGTCACATTTCCAGATGCTCCTGAAGGCACTGGCGGCAGATTCAACAAGTGTTGGGTAACTTTATCTAAAATAAAGGCAGAGGAAGTTATTTGACTAGGATTTATAGAGCCAGACACCATGCCGCTCACATCAACTGAATCAGAGGCGTTGATAATAATACTGCCAGCATTACCCGTTGCGAAAGCGCCAGCACCAATTCTGCCTCCGTCTTTCAGCGTCAAAGAAGAGGTGTTAATCAGCACTCTGCCAGCATTGCCAGCACCAAATGTTGCATCAGCGATTACGCTTGGTAAAAAAAAGATTCGCTCAACTCCTAACAGTTGTATAGACTGGCGTGAATTCAGGGTTAGATTTCCTGCGTTGCCGCTCCCATAGGTTATAACAGACACCTCTCCTCCATCAACTTCAGTTAGCTGCCCTGTTGAAACCGCAATATCTCCTGTGGCCCCAGAATGAAAAGTGCTATTATTAATAAAGCTGACAAACTGGGGATTTATCTGTGAAAAACCTAATATTTGAACCGAATTAGAGGCGTTGACATTTATGGTTCCGCTAGTGGCAGTACTAAAGGTTTTAGAAGATACTTCTCCCCCACCTTGAATTACTAACTGCTTGGTATCAATTGTAATGTCTCCTCCGCTGCCAGTGCCTAGAGTTTCAGTCGTAATTCGGGAATTAATTTTGCCATCTGGAGAAGTTCCACTCACTTGTAGTAAATCAGATGCTTTAACGGTTAAGCTTCCGGCTGGTAATATTCCTTGGTTTTGAATTAACACTATCGAGCCATCGTTGATGCTGACGACTCGCCCCTGTAAAGAAATCGAGCCACTGGTATCTACAGCAGCCCCTGAGACTAACTGAATATTCCTGAAAGCTGGTACGTCAAGATATTCCAAAGTCCAACCAGCGCTATTAGGGTGGAGACTGACATTTCCTCCGGCAACAGAGCCTAATTCAATCCTGCCCCCTGGCGCTGTTAAAATACCACCATTCAAAGTGACATCGCCCCCGACTAAGGCTAGGGTTTTCCCAGGAGATACCTGCAAGCCTGTGCCAGAACCTGCACCGGCTAGAGGTGAAAATGTGGGATCTGAAACTGTTAAACTGTGTCCTGTGCCGATAACATCAATTGCACCCGACTTCGCTCCATACTGTAAGCCGATAGGGACACTAACAGTTAGTAGAGGCGAAGCTAGGGGACTTACGGCGCTAAATTGAGTGCCATCAGCAAAGTTGATGCTATTTGCCGTACTCCCGAAAAAGGAGCCGCCAATGTTTAACTGTGCTGTGCGATCGAATATAATACCATTGGGGTTAAGCAAGAATAAGTTAGCAGTACCATTGGCTTTGAGAATGCCATTGATATAAGAAATTCCCCCACCCGTTACCCGCGTGAAAATGTTATTCACATCCTTGGTATTGTTAAACACAGCCTGACTGCCGTTGAGGACAGAAAACTGACTAAAGCTGTGAAAAAGATTCCCACCCTGTTTAGTGCCACCCTCGATATAATTAGTATTCCCCTGCTGTCTGACTGTGGAATTGACGGGCAAGGTGCTATCTGGAACAATTTGTGCCGCAGTGGGTGCAGCGGTTACTATATAAAGTATTGTACTAATTTGAAGTTGCCAGAACTTATTTTGCCAAGGTTTGCTCATGGTTGATTAGTTGTTGATGAAAGAATTTTACTACATCGCTCTTTTAGAATTTATATCCAAAGATAGATTTTAATCATGTACTTTTAGCCCACATTCCGCACCCCTCACTCCGGACTTGGGCCCAGCGATGTCCCAGGTCCGGCTACGCTATGCACACTGCCATCTGGACACAGTATCGCATTCTGGAAGAGAGTGACTTTCAGAAAATGTACGGGTTGGTGAGCGACTTGGATCGCTGGCGTGGAGGGCTGAGGATGGTACTATCTGCTGCTAGAGCAGTACAGAAACACCGAGACTCAGACACTGTTGAGGTCGTGTTAGAGAGTATCAAGTTACTAGGAAACTTGCCAGAAGTTCTGACAGGTTCAGAGGTTGAGGCGCTAATTCCAGAAGGTATCGATCTTGAAGATATGGCTCTCGACGAAGTAACTCTCGACCCTAATGAAATTAAGCGTCCGTTAGATACTGAACATCTAGCTTAATAGGGCTTTTTTTAACCAGATGTCAGGAAATTTAGCAGAGTTAGAGGCTGAGTTACCCAAATTAACTTTGATATCCGTTTCGGAGGGCTATGAGTTCATTACTCCAGCAAATCTTAAGTCAGGTTGGCCAACTCGCACCCGCAGAACAAATGCAGTTGGTTGGACATTTGATGACTCAGCTTCAGAACCGAGCAGCGATCGCAGAAAAGCCCAGGCGCTCGTGGCAAGACTTGGAAGGCGCTGCTCCTAACCTGCTCGGTGGAGAAGATGCCCAGGAATGGGTCGATCGCCAGCGTGATGAATGGGATGAACGAGAGCAATTGAGAGCGACGCGATGAAATTAGACGATATAGCGGATTGCAAGTGAGTGGAGTACACGCATGGCAGGGGCGGGCACGGGGGCACCGCCCCTACAATCTTACCGTACCTTATGCGGCTGCAAGCAGCTGTATAGGGGCAACCACAGGGGGTTTGCCCCTACGAACCCGCTATATATAGAGGCAGTGCGTAAGTCCTGTTATTCTAAATTTTCCTCTTCTCAGCTCATGGTTTATTTTTGAGAGAAGATAACTTCATGCGACGATTTTCTCTCTCGACTGGTACTAAAGCTGGGGCTTGACTTTTAGTATCGCTTTCTTGCAAACCCTCTATTACTTTAGATAGTTGCCCGATCGCCGGAGCCTCAAATACACTCCGCAAAGGTAACTCTACCCCGAAAGCCTCCCGCACTCTAGATACTAACTGAGTCGCCAGTAAGGAATGACCCCCTAATTCAAAGAAATTATCATCAATACCTACTCGCTTCACTCCCAATACCTCAGCCCAAATTTTTACTAGCACTTCCTCAATAGCATTGCGAGGCGCAACATCAACTCCTGCCCATTCCGATTTAATCGAGTCCGGTTTAGGTAAGGCGCGACGATCGATCTTGCCATTAGGCGTGAGCGGCAATTGTCCCATCACTACAAAAGCTGAAGGCACCATATAATCAGGCAACTTTTCTGTCAAATAAGCCTGAATCTGAGGCACTAATTTTCGGGCTGTTTCACCTTGCAAAGGATTATTAGCATAAGTTCGCCAAGGATGCAGACTATTACTATCTTCCACTAGGTCAGGACTTACGCACACTGGCATATATAGGGGCAACCACGGGGGGTTTGCCCCTACCAACCCGCTATGGTTTTCGCCTTGCGATCGCGCCAACACGACATCATAGCGTCCTTCAATGCCAGAATCTGACCAACTAATGTTAAGACTATAACCTAGCTCATCACCCAGTGCATGCCAATCCTCTGGGTTTACTCCCAAAGAAGGCATTTCTTCTAGGGCTTGACGAATCTGACCTGCTGTTTTATATTTACAATATCCTGACAACCATGCTGCTGTTTTTACTGCTGCCATTACCCGCGCATTAGGTATATTAACGAGCGCTAACATTTCTGGTGAGGTTTCGGTTAATAGCTGACGCACTGTCGATACTGTCAAATTATCTTTATCCCAGTTCAGCCCCTGAAACTCCCGTCCACGGGGAGAAGTAATTTCAGTGCCAATATGCAAAATCGCATTGTAACGAAACTGAGTTAACTCATTTTGATGACTACCCCGCATTAGTTCAAGTCTTACCTGGCTTATCTGCGGAAATTGTTGCTGTAATGCACTAAAAAAATCTGGAGCGATGACTAACTCAGTTTCTTGGAACATTTGCATTTGTACCCTTTGCTGCAACTGTTCGCGAGTCAGGGAAGGTTCTGCTTGATGCAGTTGCACTGAAGCATGGAAAGCTTCTAGTAAAGACAAATTACGTAGATCTCCGATGAAAATAAAGCCACCGGGCGCTAACGCTTTTACCGCCCCCTCGATTACTTCCATCAGATACTCAATACTGGGAAAATATTGTACCACAGAGTTGAGGATAACGGCATCAAAGGCTTGTGTCGGTATGCCTTCAAAGTCGGTAGCCATTTTTGGCAGCAGAGTTACCTGGGGTAGATCTTGGAATGCTTGCTGCTGTCTAATATAGTTTAGCGATCGCACAGAAAAATCTGTTCCCCAGTATTCCTCGCACCTGCACGCAATCCGAAACAGCAACAAACCCGTACCACACCCTATTTCTAACACTCGCTTAGGTTTCTTTTCTAAAATCTGTGCTACTTGGTTATTCACCCATTCCCGTACCTGCTCTGCTGGGATAGGCTGATTAGTGTAAGAACTGTTCCACCCTACAATATTAAATGTGGGATCTGAATCGGCAGGTGGTTGGCTGTAAGTGTCGTTGTAGAGCATCTGCCATTGGGATACCTGTTCTTCGTGCAATTGCGTCTGGTAACTGGTACTGCTGGCTTCACCATTTAACACCATATAAGCTACCAAACGGTCTTCCCCAACTACATCTTCTCGATTCATCACTACTGTTTGTAGCACTGCCGGATGTTGACTCAATACCGCTTCAATTTCTCCTAACTCCATGCGAAAGCCGCGAATTTTCACCTGATAATCTAGGCGTCCTAGAAATTCGATGTTGCCGTCAGCTCGGTAACGAACTAAATCACCAGTTTTATAAAGTCGCCTTCCTTGTAGTGTAATAAACCTTTCAGCGGTTAAGTCAGGACGGTTCAGGTAGCCCCGCGCCAATCCATCACCACCGATGTATAATTCTCCGGGAATGCCAACGGGCACGGGTTGTAAATGGGCATCCAACACGTAAACTTTGGTGTTAGCAATCGGAGTACCAATTGTAGGAGCTACATCAGTTTGTTTCCGGGCAGTAATAGTACCGGAAGTTGTCACAACAGTATTTTCAGTGGGGCCGTAATTATTCACCACTATAAAGGGATGGGAAGCTAAAGGATACTGATGGAGTTTGTCTCCACCTGTGAGTAATATCCGTAAAGCTGCATCCTGGGGCCAATCTAATGTTAAAATTTTCTCGGCTAGGGGTGTGGGCAAAAAGCTAATCGTAATTCCCTGTACTTTCAACCAGTCTAGAAGTTTTACAGGTGAAATGCGGGTTTCATCATCTATAAAGTAAATGCTAGCTCCAGCGGTAAGATAGGGCCAAATTTCCCATCCACAGGCGTCAAATGCTACTCCGGCAATTTGAGTTGTTCGATCGCTCGGCGAAACTGCAAACGCTTGTTGATGCCAAAATATCAAATTTAACAATCCGCCATGTTCAATTTCTACTCCCTTGGGTTTACCAGTCGAGCCTGAGGTGTAGATAACATAAACGAGATTGTCTGTTAGTACTGAGTTATTTAAATTATCTTCACTTTCTCTGGCAATATTTTCCCAATCGCTATCTAGGCAGATTACTTGCGTTCCCTGCTGCCCAATCCGATCGATCCATTGTTGTTTTGTCAACAAAACTGGCACTTGAGCCTCTGCCAGCATCAAACTTAAACGTTCTTGGGGATAGCTAGGATCTAAAGGCAGATATGCTCCACCAGCCTTGAGGATGCCCAACATACCTACTACCATATCTAGCGATCGCTCAACACAAATTCCTACTAAAACTTCCGCACCCACGCCCAGTTTTTGTAGATAATGCGCTAGCTGGTTGCTGCGGATGTTTAATTCCCGGTAGGTAAGTTGTTTATCTCCACTTATCAGCGCTGGAGCATCAGGAGTTTCCTCTACTCGTTTTTCAAATAACTCATGGATGCACTTATCTTTGGGATAATCTGCCTCGGTGTGGTTCCAGTCTACTAACAATTGTGTTAACTCTGCTTCGCTTAACAAAGGTAACTCTGAGATTTCTTCATCTGGATTAGCGACAATACTTTCTAGGAGGGTTTGAAAATGTTCTATCAGCCTGGTGATAGTGGAGCGATCGAATAAATCTGTGCTATACACTACCAAACCGCAGATATTATCTGAAGCTTCACTCCAGAGATGATTAGAAGATGGCTCCCACAAGTGAAACTCTAAATCGAATCGCGTGGTACTGGTATCAAATTGCTGCGGTTTTAGTGTTAGCCCTGGTAACTCTAGCACCTCTATTGGTGCATTCTGGAGCGCAAACACTACCTGAAACAGAGGATTTTGACTTAAGTTGCGCTCTGGATGTAATTCTTCTACCAATTTCTCAAAGGGTAAGTCTTGGTGACTGTATGCTCCTAGAGCCACCTCTTTCACCCGATTTAACAGTGTTCTAAAAGTTGGGTTGCCTGATAAGTCGGTACGTAACACTAGACTATTGACAAAAAAACCAATTAATGGTTCTATTTCTTTACGGTTGCGATTAGCGATCGGTACTCCGCAGGCGATGTCCTCTTGCCCCGTGTAGCGGTGGAGCAAGGTTTGGAATGCTGCCAGCAGGGTAATGAACAAAGTCACCCCTGACTGCTGACTAAATTTAATTAGTGCTTCGCTCAGGGCTTTAGGTAATCTCAGAGATTCGGTAGCACCTCGGAAGGTTTGGATTGCTGGGCGAGGAAAATCTGTAGGTAGATTGAGCATAGAAATGTCATCTAATTGCTCCTGCCAGTAAGCTAGTTGTGTCGCGAGTACATCTCCTTGCAGCCATTGGCGCTGCCAGTGGGCAAAGTCTGCATATTGCATAGGTAATTCTGGTAGGGGGGAAGACTGCCCCAGAGAGAAGGCTGTGTATAGCGAGCCTAGTTCTCGAATCAGCACCCCTAGAGACCAACCATCAGAGACAATATGATGTAAATTCAGTAACAGGACATGTTCTGCTTCATCTAGCTGCAATAACGTTACTCGCAGCAAGATATCTTTTGTCAAATCGAATGCACGCTGAAACTCTGCTGTAGCGACGCGCCGAGCTTCTGACTCACGCTCTGGTTTTTGGCGCAGATCTATTATAGGTAGGGATATACTTAAGGAGGGAGCGACCTTTTGAACTGGTTGCCCTGCCACCATGACTAAATTAGTACGTAAAGCTTCGTGACGCCGTACTATTTCGTTAACAGCCTGTTGCAGTGCAGGTAAATTAATTTCGCCACACAGACGCACTGCTGCCGAGACATTATAAAACGAATTGCCGGGTACTAACTGGTCTAAAAACCATAATCGCTGCTGAGCAAAGGATAGGGGTAGGAGCCCAGAGCGTGGAATCGTTACCAAGTCAGGAGTTGCAGGGCTGTTAGTTACATTTCCGGCTTCGCGCAAAAAGGAAATAATCTCTGCCTTGCGCTCGCCCAGTTGGTTTTTTAATTCAGGTGTCAAAGTGCCGTCAGGTGCATTACAACGTAACCGCGCACCATCGACAAAAACCTGAATATCCAAGCTGCGAAGGTAAGATAAAAACTCTACTATTTTCAAAATTCTGCCTCTTCTCGTTGAGCGATCGTATATTTGGTATTATCTGCACCTTTTACTGCCCAAGAAACTGTTTCTATATACTCAGCCAGACTAGCTACAGTCGGTGACTCAAACAATTTCCGTAAGGGCAACTCCACTTGAAAGGCATCCCGGATGCGAGAATTGAGCTGAGTTGCTAATAGAGAATGCCCACCCACCTCAAAAAAATTGTCGTGGACACTCACCTGATGCCGCCCTAAAACCTCAGTCCAAATTTTCACTAACACTTCCTCAATGGGAGTACTAGGTGCTACATAATCTTCTCCCATGTCGGTGTTAGTTGTATCTATCTTAGGTAGGGCACGGCGATCGATTTTGCCATTTGGTGTCAGGGGTAGAGCTTTCATCACCACATAAGCTGCGGGTATGGCGTATTCTGGTAACTTTTGTTTCAGGTATTGGCGCAGCTCGCGCTCCATCCCAGGCTCTGCTTGGGAATGATTAGGAACTACATAAGCTATCAACTGGTTGTTACCAGTCGCATCTTCTCTAGTAATTACCACAGTGTCTCGAACTGCTGGATGCTCAAGCAGCACCGCTTCAATCTCTCCCAATTCAATGCGGAAACCACGAATTTTTACTTGTTCATCAATTCTACCTAAAAACTGGATATTGCCATCTGGGAGATAGCGGGCTAAATCACCTGTTTTATAAAGGCGCGAACCCGGTTCCTGACTAAAAGGATTAGGCATAAACCGCTCAGCCGTTAACTCAGGGCGGTTAAGATAGCCCCGCGCTAATCCATTACCACTAATATACAACTCGCCAGTAACACCGATCGGCACGGGCTGTAGTTGTCCATCTAGTAAATAAATCTGCGTGTTTTGAATCGGGCGACCAATAGGTATAATTAAAGATGTACCTTTTAAGCTTTCCTTTTCTACTCTGTACCAAGAAGTAAATGTTGTATATTCGCATGGACCATAAAAATTCAGCAATTCTTGTAGCGGATTTGACTCGATGAGTTTTGCCACCACTTTAACATCAGCAGTTTCGCCGCCAAATAATAAGTATCGCAGCGAGTCGAAAGCTTCGGGAGCAATTTTTGCTACCTGTTGAAATAAAGCGGTGATTAAAAACAGGACGCTGATACCAGATTTTCGGATTTGTGAGGCTAAATCCTGGGGGGAAAGAATCACATCTCTGCTAATGACGACAAGTTGGCTGCCGTTAAGCATAGCACTCCAAATCTCGAAGGTTGCTGCATCGAAAGAAGTGTTGGAGATTTGGGCGATTTTATCGCTAGAGTCTAGTTGGATATAATTAGTATTGCAGACTAAATGAGTTACAGCTTGGTGAGGAATCGCAACTCCCTTGGGCTTTCCCGTAGAACCAGAGGTGTAGATGACGTAGGCGAGGTTGTCACCTGTCAAGTCGTTAGTGGGATTTTTCTCGCTTTCTTGGGCAATTTCTTCCCAGTGGGTATCCAAGCAAATTACTCGTGCTTGGTGTAATCCTCGCGAGCTTAACTGCTGCTGAGTTAATAATACTGATACTTTAGCATCCTCCAGCATAAATTTTATGCGATCGGGGGGATAACTGGGGTCTAAGGGCAGATATGCTCCTCCTGCTTTGAGAATACCCAGCATTCCCACGATCGTTTCTACAGAACGTTCCATGCAAATGCCGACTAAAACTTCCGCACTCACTCCGATTTTATGTAGATAATGCGCTAGTTGGTTGGCACGGTTATTCAGTTCTCGGTAGGTTAACTGCTGATTTTCAAAACTAACTGCTATGGCATCGGGGTATTTTTCTACCTGGGATTCAAATAAGTGGTGAATGCAACAGGACTTACGCACTGCCTCTGTATATAGCGGGTTCGTAGGGGCAATCCCCCTGTGGTTGCCCCTATATATGCCAGTGTGCGTAAGTCCTGTGCAATTTCCCACGTTTTCCTGCTGGGTGTCATTCCAATCGTGTAATAACTGCTGTCGCTCTGAATCGGTTAAAATAGGCAATTGACTGAGGCGCTGTTCGGGATTAGCAACAATGCCTTCGAGCAGGGTATAAAAATGTTTCAGCATCCGCCTAATGGTAGACTCATCAAATAGATCGGTGCTATATACCATTACAGCTCTAATCCCTTGGGAATGTTCCCACCCCTCCCCTAGCAGACTCCTGAAGTTTTCCGAACATTCCCACAGATGAAACTCCAAATCAAACCGCGTTGTTTGAGAGTCAAAATCTACAGCACTCAGGGCTAACCCTGACATCTCTAAGGCTGACATCGGCGCATTTTGCAGATTAAACACTACTTGAAATAGGGGATGGCTGTTGAGGTTACGTTCTGGCAAACCTTCCACCAGCTTTTCAAAGGGCAAATCTTGGTGGCTGTAAGCTTCTAGTGTTAACTCTCTTACCCTGCCGAGTAGCTCTTGAAATGTCGGGTTGCCGGATAAGTCGGTGCGTAACACCAGGTTATTGACAAAAAAACCAATTAACCCTTCAATTTCTTTACGGTTACGGTTGGCAATTGGCGAACCGATGGCAATATCTTCCTGGTGGGTGTAGCGGTAAAGCAACGTCTTAAACGCTGCTAGGAGAGTCATAAATAAGGTGACTCCGTTTGCTTTTGAAAGTGCTTTTAGCTCCTCAGTAAGCTTCTGGGGTAGCTCTAGAGTTTGAGTTGCTCCCCGATAGCTGGAAACCGCTGGTTTTTGTCTATCTGTGGGTAGATTCAAGACAGAGATGTTGTGAAGCTGTTGTCGCCAGTAAGCTAATTGGGTTTCTAGCACTTCCCCTTGCAACCACTCGCGCTGCCAGTGGGCAAAGTCGGCATACTGGAGGGGTAGCTCTGGCAGAGGAGAAGGCTGCCCGCAAGATTTGGCTGTGTAGAGTGTACCGAGTTCCTGAATTAGCACCCCCATAGACCAATCATCTGATACAATATGGTGCATGCAAAGTAGCAGTAGATATTCTGTGTCGTCGAGTTGAAAGAGCTTCAATCGCAGCAACGGTGCTTGGGTTAAATGGAAAGGACGCTTAAACTCTGCTGTAGCTAGTCGTTTGGCTTCTGTCTCTCTAGAAGCTGTGGGGAGCGATCGCAGGTCTACTACTGGCAGGGGTATACTGAGGCTGGGAGCGATTACCTGAACGATTTGCCCTTCTACCATCTCAAAAGTGGTACGCAGAGCTTCATGACGTAGCACAATCTTGTTGATTGTCTGCTCTAGGGCAGTTAAGTTGAGAAAACCTACCAAGCGAACTAAATAAGGTATATTGTAAAAGCAATTTCCTGGTATCAACTGATCGAAGAACCACAGTCGCTGCTGGGCAAAAGAGGCGGGAAAGACGAAGACGTCTTCTTCTTGAGGAAGATTGAATTTTTCTCGCTCAGCCATAAGGAGGAAGAATGAAGTATTAAAAATAAGATTCACTGATAATTATAAACGCACCCCGCCATACGCCATCACCCAATTTAGCTAATTTTTGCCCCAAGACCCTTAGGTAGAACAATTGTAAAAACGCTTCCCTTCCCGACTTCACTTGTAACTGCTATCTCTCCTCTGAAACGGGATTTTAAATTATCGGAGAGCTATCGCTGATTACATTACCCAAAGTCATGCCCGCCCTGCCTTACTCCCTTCCCTTTAGACTAACAGTACTGTAGCACACTGGGCATATATAGGGGCAACCCACCCCTAGTGGGGGTGGGTTGCCCCTACGAACCGCTATATTTAGTGTAGCTGCTACACTACTGACTAATTTATAATGGGCGATGTGCAAGAGATAATCTGATGGCTCTCGCTACTTACTTCATTCCAAAACCTACCGCGATGAAAACAGACAAAATATTTTATACCATCTTTCTAGTATTCCCGGAACTGTTATTTCAACTGATTGGGCAACCCTCAGAGCTAGCCCAAAACTATGAATTTAAGTCAGTAGAAATCAAAGAATTATCTTTTACATTTGATGGAATATTTATTCCCAATGACAACACCCCATCAGACATCATTTATTTTGTGGAAGTCCAATTTCAAAGAAATAAAGACTTTTACTGGCGATTTATCACCGAAATCATCCTGTACTTAAATCAGTATAAACACGAGCGTCAGTGGCAAGCAGTGGTGGTGTGGGCAAAAAAAAGTTTTGACCATGACTTACCCCTAGCTTATCAAATGTTTAAACCCAACTTAAAAACCATATACCTAGACCAACTTCCCCAAACCTCATCCTCCCTGGGCTTAGGGATTCTCCAGCTAATCACCATTCCCGCCGCCAGAGCCCCCCAACAAACACAAAGCCTCATCACCCAAGCTCGCCAGGAAATCGCCGATGCCAGTATCCAGCAGAATATTATAGAATTGATCTCAAAGGTGATCGTTTACAAGTTCCCTGAAAAAAGTAGTCAGGAGTTAGAGCAAATGTTTAACTTAACTGAATGGAAACAAACCAAGTTCTATCAAGAAGCCAAAGCAGAGGGCAAGTTGGAAGGCGAGTTGGAAGGCGAGTTGAAAGGCAAGTTGAAAGGCGAGTTGGAAACCAAGCTGAAAACAGTCCCCCTTTTATTAAGGTTGGGATTAACCGTAGAACAAATTGCCCAAGAATTAGGACTAGAACTTGAGAAAATTCAGCAAGTTATCTCCAGCGATCGCAATTAACCAATTCTAGAATGTGACAACTGAGCTCGTTCTCAGTTGTCAGCCCACCAAGGGGATCAAAGCAATAATACAGGACTTACGCCTACGCCGGACGTTTTAGCTGTTGAATCAAATAGTTATCAAGCAATCCATACTTAAGTTCGTTATTATTTTTGGTTTCTCCATCGTTGGCCAAACTCGTCTAAAATTGGCTGTGGTATTTGACTTTGTAGCCAATTTAGAGCTGCATCTTGGTAGGGAGCGATCGCTCCTCCTTTATAGGACTTGCAAACGTTAATCAGGCTGAGTGGTTTGGTAAATGGTTGGCGTGTTGAGGTTGGGGTATACCACAGCATCCTTACCCAAGTTTTTGGTCCAATCACCCCGTCAGCTTGCAGAGTATTAGCATTTTGAAAAGCGAGAACGGCATTTTTCGTATCAATATCAAACTGTCCACTAATGCTACGTGGATCGAATTCTGGCTTCTGCAAATCTTTTAGTAGCTGTTGTATGTCTCTTACTCTAGGACCTTTATCTCCTAGCTGAAGGACATTAAACTTATTCAGATCTGCTTTACCGCTGACACCAGTTATATTGTCAACATCTCCTCCGTATTGGTGAATTGCCCAGTTACCATCTCCCCAACTGCTAGGTGTCCAAGGGCTGATCGCATCATAATTAGCAATCCATAAGGGAAAGTTAACGAAGTCTGTAGGATCGCCGAGGGTGTTAATCCAGAAGTTAGGATAGGTGTAAATAATTGGTTTAATTCTTTTTCCCGTTTGTTGTTGAATACCTTTCATTACCTCTAACAGCCAGAGCTTCATACCGTTAACAACCGTCATGGTACTAGCTCCATCAGTTGTTTCTACATCTAAAACTGGCGGTAGATCGTCAGGATCAAGCTTACCTAAAGTTTTAAGAAATTCGCTTGCCTGTTGTACGGGGTCTGAGGTTAACGGATGAAAGTAGTGGTAAGCACCCCTAATAATACCAGCCTTCTTCATGGCTGGCCAATGCGTAGAAAACATGCTGTCTTTTATGGTAACGCCCTCGGTTGCCTTGGCGAAGGCAAAGCTTTTACCAGAATTTTTTACCGCTACCCAATCAACTGCTCCATCAGTTTCAGCAACGTCAATACCAAACATACTTATGCTCCCTGATAGTTGGTTTCAATAAATTCAAAACTCAGGGCGTTTCGGAACGCGCCCTACAAAACTCAAACCATTCTAGAAGGTGTGGCACCTTTTTGTCAAAAACTTCAGGACTTACGTAGAATGGGCATATGTAGGGGCAACAACAGGGGGATTGCCCCTACCAACCGCTATGTACAGGACTTACGCACACTGGCATATATAGGGGCAACCACAGGGGGATTGCCCCTACGAACCCGCTATATATAGGGGCAACCACAGGGGATTGCCCCTACGAACCCGCTATATATAGGGGCACACACCGGAGATTGCCCCTACGAACCCGCTATATATAGAGGCAGTGCGTAAGTCCTGATGTAGTGTAGTTGCGTAAGTCCTGGACAAAATCTACCGATGGTAAGATGCATATCTCATCAAGGGTAGGGGCAAAGCAGATGGTTCTAAACCGGGGGAGCGTCAATCGCCCGTTATCGACAGCCCATCAACCCAAACTCTAGGACATACTCCACCAGGAGTAAGTTCCGCCTCTTTCTCCACAAAAACGATCGACTGCAATAATTCTAGGAAGTCTCCAGCAACGGTAGCTGACTCAATACTGGTTAATTTTCCGTTGTTCACCACCCAACCATCAAACGGCAGAGAGAAAGAGCCCTGTAAAGCTTTAACTCCAGCATGAAGAGCTTGTAGATCATCAATCAAAATCACATTTTCAGCAGTATCAAGGCTATACTCCTGTTGGGCAGTTTGGTTGGAAAAAACATGATAAAAATGTGGATCTACCGTCACTTTAGCGCCCATATTCGCATGCCCTGTAGGTTGAGCATTCATCCTTTTAGCAGTGCCAGCGCTGTGCAAAAAGCCTGTTAAAACGCCATCATTAATCAGCGCCACTCGCCTGGTTGGCGTTCCTTCTCCATCGAAAGTCTCTGCGGCTAGGTTATCTGGGTGCAGAGCATCATCATACACCGAGAGCAAAGGCGAGGCAATTTGTTTACCCAAAGATTCAGGAGTGGAGAGGCTTTGCTTGTCCAAAATATTCTGAGCGTTGTATACATTAGAAAATGCACCCAGCAGGCTCAAGAAAGCCTCCGGTGAGAACACCACTTGATATTTGCCAGATTTTACTTTTTCATAATTCAAGTGACTGATGGTTTTGTCGGCAGCTTTTTTCAGGCAACCGTTGATATCCAGTTGCTCTAGGCTACGGCTAATTTTAAAAGCTCCTCCACTGCGCGGTTTCTTCCCTTCCTCCTCTGTTTTGCTGTAAAGATAAATTGATGCATAAGAGCGGGCTTCAGTCCTCAGGGCTGCGTCACTGTTGAGATAAAACCTGTTGATATCTCTTTGAGACAGTCCATTATAAGGCACGCTTGCGATCGCTGGGTGAACTGCCAACAGTTCTTTCTCAACTGAAATCAGTTTTTCTATTAGCTCTGAAACTGGAGCTTGTGGTGCTGTTTCATCAGGTATATCTTTGATTGGAGCGATAGCCTCCGGGCTAAAATCAGGAACATGTTCTTTGACACCAAAAAAACTCGCTTCGTAGGCAGTTTTTAAGGCTACTTCAACTCCTGCTGGTTCTACATCTGTCGTGCTGGTGATTCCTACTGTATTGTGTTCATTCCAGACACGAACAGTTACACTAGAGCGATTTGAGGCTTTAACTTGTTTAGGTACACCTCGTTCTACTTGCACGCTGTTTTCATCTATGGTAGCTCCATAAATGTCAAATTTTTTGATACCAAGCTTATCAGCTTTATCTTTTGCACACGTAGCAATATCGTTGAAATTCGGCATAGTCAATTTTAGAGAAAGCGATTTGGGATTGGGAAGTTTGGAAATTAATTCCTTCTGGATTTTAAATTATGGATTTTTGTTTTTTCATGATCCAAAATTTAAAATCCCAAATTTTCTAACGACCACCAACAGTGATAGAATCCACCTTAATGTGAGGTTGTCCTACGGTTACATAAATGCTGCCGCTGACGGAACCACAGAAGCCAGCCGCCAGCCCCAAGTCTTGCGAACACATGGAAATTTTGTCCATAATCTCGGTTGCTTCACCGATAAGTGTGGCTCCCTTGAGGGGTTTGGCGATTTTGCCATTTTCGATCGAGTAGGCTTCATCGACGGAGAAATTAAATTGCCCTGTGGCTCCGACACTGCCGCCACCCATCTTTTTACAGTAAATCCCTCTGTCGATCGAGGCGAATATATCTTCGTTGGTGTACTCACCTGGAGCAATATAAGTATTTCGCATCCGACTAGCGGCGGGGAAAGCATAGCTCTGCCGCCGCCCACTCCCGGTTCTAGGGTGTCCGGTGCGCCAAGAACCCGCCCTGTCTGCTATAAAGTTCTTGAGAACTCCTTTTTCAATTAAAAGTGTTCTTTGTGCAGGCATACCTTCGTCGTCCATATCTATGGTACCGAAGGCAGTGGGAGACAATCCTTCATCCCAAGCGGTTAAGCTTTCATGAGCAATTTTTTCACCTTTCTTTTTGGAGAAGGGAGACGTCTCTTTTTCAATCTGAGTAGTTTCTAGCAGGTGTCCGCAGGCTTCATGGAAGATGACACCGCCAAACTGATTAGCCATCACAATCGGATAATTACCCGAATCCACATAATCAGCGTAGAGCATTTGCCCTGCTGAGTGTGCCACTTCCTCTGCATCAGACTGAGACTCCCAAGCCCGCAGAAAGTTCGGGTTACTGGTGCTACCAACACGCTTGCTGATAGATGAACGATGGGCACCGTCAGCGCACAACAGGCTATAGCCTACAGATTGAGTCAAGCGAATATCACGGGCAAAAGTGCCATCACTGCCTGCTACCAATACTTCTTGCCAATCCCTGAAATAGACGCATCGTCTCGATTGTGCGTGAGAGGCTTTCTGTTGTAACTGGGTATTAGCGTCGAGGAGAACCTCCCCCATTTCCCTGATGGAGCTACATTCAGGCAGCCAAGAATCTTTGTTTTTGATGGTGGCGTAGTCTCTAAATAACTCCAGGTTGACGGCAGGAATATAAGCATTGGCACCTGGCAGTTGCAATCCCATGATGGAGAGAGCTTTTTCTAAGGCTAATTTTAGCCCTGAAAATGTCACATCATTGGTGCTAACGTAGCAGTCGGCTTTGCCTATAAACACTCTGACACCCGCACCTTTAGACAGACGCGGTGTAATGCTGGTGATGATATCGTCTTCTGCAAGGCAACTGATATAGTTTACCCGTTCTAGGAAGAATTCAATAAAATCAGCACCCGCTGCCCGTCCTAACCCCAGGAGGGTGGAAAGCGGGGCTTCCCAGCTTTCATCAAATCTATCTGGTGTAGAGGTGTATTGCAGGGTGGGCAGTTGTTTAGAGAGGAGTAGGGTACTTGGATGCATTCGTAGCCTCGCGTGCTGACTTATTTTATCGGCTGTGCTTACAGTCTAGCAAATCAGCTCCCGCCCTGTTGGGCGGCATGTCCTACCACAATTTACGGTTAGTGCGATACATACAGAAACCCGGTTTTTCCAAAAAACTGGGTTTCTTGGGGATTGGTGATTGACATTCCCCAGTATAAAGATACAGTATCCTAAAATGACCGAAAAAGAAACGGATTCAAGCCCCACCGAAGAGGAAGAGGGAGTGGGGAAATACAACTCTCCCTCTCCCTCTCCCTCTCTCTCTTTGTCCCAGTAATTGTGAGGAGTTTCATTGTGATTAAAAATGGCTGTCAATACCCAACAAATAGGATAGCTACCAATTCGTTACGCTCAGGCAGCAATGCTGTAGGTGCCAGAACCCAAGTTACTGGAGTTAAAAACCAGTTTACTATCTTTAATTCCTTTATTTTAGGATTTCTATCTTTGTGGCTGGGATGTGTTGACAAAGCTGCATTAGCAGATCCCATACCACAGCAACCTAAAGACTCTGGATCGATCGCTAAACCAATTTCTACTGCTCTGCCTGATAAGTCTAACCCTTTAACTTGGTCAACTTCAGCGACATCATTAAGACCAGAAAAGCAAACCACACCTGTTTCACCAGGTAATCAACCGGATAACAATGGCACGCCTGCCCAGATTAATCAACAGGATAACAATAACACTCCTACACCAGAAAAAACTACGATCCTAAGACTGCGAGGAAATTCCTTAGAGAGCAGTAGTCCCATTTTAACAACAGCACATCACTTGTTGCAAGGAGAAGTAATCACCCGCTTGCGCTATCGCCAAAACTTTCCAGCGAAAAGCGTAGAAGGCAACCTGACAATTCAGCCTACATTAGGTTTTAGCTGGGGGATAACGAATAATTTAGAAGTTACTTTTGATGCCCAGAGTGTAGACAATGGGGGGCCAGGACGTCAAGGACTTTTCAATGCTCAAAGAACTACCTCCACTGGCAGTGGTAACATATTTCAAGAATTAACGCTTCAGGCAAAGCAAAGACTTTGGCAAAATGCCGAAGGTACCCAAGCCCTGAGCGGTGTCGTAGCAATTTCTAGAGGTGTACGCTCTTATCGTTTTTCCAGGACACCGGGAGATCCTCTATTCGCGGGAAGTAATACGAACGAACTGGTGCCGTCTCTAGAGTTGCCCTTCACGGTAACAACGGGCTCTAACTTACAGTTGACTCTTTCTCCTAAAGTTGCCTTCTTACCCGAAGATAATGCCTTATATTTCCGTCGAATGCCTCTACCAAACTCTGGTTCTTTTGGTACAAGCTTCGGCATAGCTGGGGGAGCAATTTATCGTCTTAACTCCAGACTTTCCCTCTGGGGAGATGCGTTTATCCCCTTCACAGGTAACAACTCCATTTCTAGAGATTCAGGACTTCCTACTCGTACAATTGCGTTTAATGCAGGGTTGCGATATTTAGTTAATCCTCGCTTGTCTACAGAGTTATTCGTTTCTAATACTCTCGGTAATACAGGAGCTTTATCTGTGGTAGCAGATAAGGATTACCCTTTCTTAGGTTTGGGTGTTACCTTTATCCCTGGAGCCACCAGTGCCAATCGTAGCTATCCTGCCCACTTTGGCACAACTCAAGCGCCAACTCCTGACACTCCCGCTGGATTTGCTTTTTTTGACGGCGGTACTATTCCTAACGGACAACTGGTTACTACAGTACAAGTAGGCGGACAAGGGGTGCTTACTGCTGTTGAGTATGGCTTATTAGATGATTTTGGGATTGGGTTTTTTCTGGATCACATTCCAGGAACCACCGATGAGTCTGAATTAGGAGTCAGTGGCAAGCTGCGACTTTTAAATCAAGCTGATGGCAGCCCAGTTACTTTAAGTGCTGTAGCTACTCTAGCTCGATCGAATAATGTCCTGATTAATTACATTACTAACAATGCCAATGAATTTAAACAACGAGGTTTCAAGAAAAGCGGATTTGCTTTTGGCAACGAAACCGATGGACAGTTGTTTATCATTACCCTTTCTACCCCCATCAATTATCAATTCAAAAATGGCAATTCCATTTGGTTGACTCCTACGGTAGGATTTATTCAAGATAATGGGTTACAGGAAGCTGGAGTAAACTTCGGTGGCTCAACTCCCCTGCTGAAGAATCTCAATCTAATTGCAGAGGCTGGTGTAGACTTTAGTGGCAAAGGCAACGCTTTTATTGGAGACAAACGTGAAACAATAATTCCCTGGAGTGTAGGCTTACGTTGGAATCCAGATTTCAGAGTAGTTTCGGGTTTGTCACTTGAGGCATACCTGACAAATCGCCTTGGCTCAACACCTTTCCAAAGCCTGAGGGTGCAAGCAAATAATCCAGTCACAGTCGGCGTAGGTGTTCGTTTACCCGTTCAGTTTTAAAGCACTGCCAGTAACTTTTACACTTAACTTCACTAGGACTTACGCAGGCTGGGCATATATAGGGTAACCCTGTCAAGGTGCTACAGTACTGAAAATGTTGGGTTTCGTTCCTCAACCCAACCTACAACTACTGAAAATGTTGGGTTTCGTTCCTCAACCCAACCTACAACTATAGCGGGTTCGTAGGGGCAAACCCCCTGTGGTTGCCCCTATATATGCCAGTGTGCTACAGTACTGTACTTAAAATGTTGGGTTTCGTTCCTCAACCCAACCTACACCTTTGATAGCTGAAAACAATTATTGCAGGATCGATCGATCCTCTAACCTAACATGGAAAATTATACTGGTACCCAGAGCCCGATCGACAAACCACCCCCCAAACCTCTACCAGAAAACCTCTGGGGGGAGCAGTGGCGATTTGCTACCCTGCCTGCTGGTGAGATTGAGGAGGCGTTTGCCTTCCGCCCGATTCCAATTTTGCAGATGCCAGAATTTCTGCTGCCGATAAATTTGGGCTTGGCATCAACAGTTGCAGTACCTGGTGTAATAATTTATGGCGGAAGGCAGTCAATGCGATTAGCTCGTTGGCTAGATGAAGCCAATCCCGTGTCGCTGAATTATATAATTGGTAAGCCTGCTGGGTTAGTATTAGAAGCAGGTCTGGTAGACCGTTGGATTGTTGCCACGTTTGAGGATAAAGAGGTTGCTAACGCTGCCCAAGCCTACGAACAGCGCAAGCAGTTGAGTCAAGGTTTGCACTTTTTGCTGATACAGCCTGATGATTCGGGAGTGACTTCTAGTGGCTTTTGGCTGTTGCGACGGGAGGAAGGCTAACATGTATCTGTGATAAATAACTCGTTGCTACCGCAGGCCCCGTTTTCGCAACAAGGTATCTGCGTTCATCTGCGTTCATCTGCGTTCGCAAATTTGGATGTATCTGCGATCAATAACTCGTTGCTACCGCAGCCCCCGTTCTCGCAACAAGATATCAGCCCACTCTCTCTCGACTGCCTTGAGAGGAGGGTAAGGTTCTTGATGGTAATCAATTGCTAAATCAAATCGAGCTTGATTGTACACGCTGATTAATAAAGTTTGCCGTCTTGGGGATAAAGTAAGAAAGTTTCAAACGTTCGTATTCTACAACTAGCTTTGTAACTAAAAATCCTGTGATTTCTTCATGTTCTCCTAGGGGTTGGGACATCTGAACGATGACTCCATCATGCAGTTCATAACGCCCATTTTCCGTTTTCCAAGAAACAAATTCTTCAAATGTTACTATTTGGCGTAAGGTTTCAGTCATTTTTGTTTTTGATTCTAGGCATAAAAACTGACAGAATTGCACCTCATCCCAACACCATAATCTGTTTTAATTAAACTGCTGAGAATAAAATCGGGCATAACGTCCACCAGGTGCTAATAGTTCCTTATGGGTTCCAGATTCCACAATCCGTCCTTTTTCCATTACCAGAATCCGGTCAGAGCGGCGCACAGTGGCAAGTCGGTGAGCAATAATAAATACAGTACGATCTTCCATCAACCGTTCTAGTGCCTCCTGTACTAAAGCTTCTGATTCCGAATCCAGAGCAGAGGTAGCTTCATCGAGAATCAGGATTCTAGGGTTGAGCAGTACCGCACGAGCTATGGCAATCCGTTGCCGCTGTCCCCCCGATAAATTTACCCCACGTTCGCCTACCCAAGTGTAATAACCTTGGGGTAGCTGACTAATAAACTGATGGGCGTTGGCAATCTTAGCTGCTTTCTCCACCGCTTCTATGTCAAACTCGGTTTGACCAAAAGCGATATTCTGAGCAATAGTACCGGAAAATAGGATAGTTTCCTGGGGCACAATACCGATTTGACGTCGCAGACTCTGTAGCGTCACGTCCTTAATATTAATGCCGTCGATAAAAATTTCCCCGGCTTGAGGATCGTAGAAGCGAGGTAGCAAGTTAACCAGGGTGGTTTTACCAGCACCTGACGCCCCAACGACGGCAATCATTTCTCCCGGCATGACCACTAAATTTAAATTTAGCAGTACGGGGCGATCGAGCTGATAGCTAAAGCTGACATTGCGGTACTCTACCTTACCCGTGACTGGGGGAAGGGCTGGCGCATTCGGCTTTTGGGCCACCTTTGGCTTCATTATCAGTAGTTCAAAAATCCGGTCCACAGAGGCTTCACCCTGTTTGTACTCGTTATAATTGCTACTAACTAAAGAAATCGGGTCAATCAACATTGCCACTGCTGTTATATAACTTACAAAACTGCTGCCTGTAAGGTTGCCTCGCGAAACCTGCCAGCCCCCCAGAAAAAATAGCAGCAGTACGCAAACAGCTTCCAGAAAACCAACCACGGTTAACTGAAATGATTTCAGTCGCTCTGCTTGATACTTAGCTCGTCGATTGCGTTCCGCTTCCTGGGAAAACTGCATTAGAGCGTAGTCTTCTGCGGCAAAGGCTTGTACCAAGCGAATACCGCTAAATAATTCAGTTAGCAAAGTGGCTAAATCCGACACATGATTTTGACTGCGGCGTGAAAACTGCCTGAGCCGTTCCCCAAACCAGCCAATCAGCACTGCCATCATAGGTGCTAGTAGAAAGGTTGCTAAAGTTAGCTGCCAGTTGAGCCAAACCATGTAGCCTAGCACCACGATGAGCTGCAAAATACAGGGGATAAACTGCTGAAAGATTTTATGCACCACTTCCCCAATCCGATCGATATCTTCGGTGAGGCGGTAGGATAAATCGCCTGTCTTGGCGGTTTCAAAATAGCTCAGGCTGAGTCGCTGCAAGTGAGCGTAGACACTGTTGCGGACGTCGAAAGTCATCGCCAGAGCGGCTTTTGCCATCAAGGTGTCTTTAGCATACTGTACTGACTTTTGCATGAAAAAAAGCAGGACAGTGATTCCGGCAAGTTCGGCGATCGCTTTTACCTCCCCCTGCCCTATGTACTGTGCCATGTGACCCGCTAGCCACGCCAGAATCGGCCAAAACACGGTATATATCAGCGTAAAAAATACGGCTTGAGCAAAGGTTCGCCAATGGGGGCGGATGTAAGGTAGTAGTTGCTTGTAACTAGAGTGGGTTTTCAAAGCTTTTATATCCATGATAATCTTATTTTGTAAGACGTTATTAGTTCTCAATTGTTTCTGGATCGGTTCCGGGTTTAATTTGGTTTTTTACTTTTTCTTCTCCTGTACTTCCGGTGCTAAATAGCTCTGGTAGCGCTGACAAGTCCAACCCGTAGTTACAAATCCAAAGTACGATTTCTACAACCAACAACCTATGTACCCATCTCAGCTCGCTCTCCAGGCTGACGAGTGTCAGTCCTTGATACAGCTGCCAGACGCGGTAAGGGACGTACAAATAAGGCACCATTACCCAAACGCAAGATTGAAAACGTCTCAGTGTCAAGCTCTCCGATAAAATTTGTAATCCCAGTATCGCAAAATATGGAACCAATGCTTGCAGCACGCTGGTGTGGTTCCACCAAACACCCCATACCAGCATTGCCACTAAGGGCAGCAATACCCCCACTACCAGCACCACGTATAACCAAGGTTTGAACCAGCGCGGTAGCGGTTGTGGCAGGGTGTAGGGCTTGGCGTGTCTCCAGTACCAACCCACAAACACCAGAAAAGACGTAGCGGCTACTAAGAACAGGAGGTTTGACAAGAAAATGTTCAGGTTGGTGTCGAAAATCATTTACGCCTTCTCCCATTCAACGTAGTTTCCACTATTTTTTAGTCAAATTGCTTATTGCACGCAATCTAGGTCATCTTTTGATATGTTTTGCATTCCCTGTTTTTCTAGAGGACGAGCTTTAAACAGCAAGCGATCGCCTACTTTTCGGCTTTCGTTGTACTCAAAATTACCACACTTTAAGTAATTCTGCCTAGGAGCCGATGATAAGTTTTTCGGATGAATCACATAAGGAATATTTTTGTCGATCGAGTACGGCAGATATTGTTCTAAGACTCGATTGCCACTATCGTCAACTTTTTGGGCAAATTTAGATTCCCGCAGCGGACATCTAGTTGCTTGTTTGAATTCGCACCTGTAAATTTCTGCGTGCTTATTTTGTTTAGTAGGTAGTTCCTGGGTGAAATCAACCACGCTAGACATTAAATGACCTTGTTGATAATCTTTCTCTAAAGTGACATTTGTCAACTTTTTCCCAGTCTTTAAATCAAAAGAGTCGTGGTATACTGTCAATCCACCGCTGGAACCGTGACCCCACAAACTCCAAAGCGATTTATTATCTGCATACACCAACCTGGTTTTCCGGTCGCAAATGTAAGGATTGTCTTTAGGATCACCTCCCAAAATCGCTCTTTTTGATAAACTCTCTAAATCTATTTCATAAACATTACAAATCAAATTTTTATTTTGGAAGCTTTGAATATATAATTTCTTCTTCTGCACGAGCGCGGCTCCGATTTCGTCTCCGAAATCTTGCACTTTAAAAGTTTTAGTTTCAGTGTTCCAAGCTGCTATACTTTTGTCAAAAACAAAATTTACTAAACTTCCAGAAACGAGAGGTTTTTGTCTTAAGCCAGCAGTTAAATAATCAACAGCGAGCGGTTGGTTAGTTTGGTCTAAAAACACGTAATTCTCATTTTTATCGTCGTGCCGATGAACTAATAACCAAGGTTTTTGGGGATAAGCTTTACCTAGGTCGATCATACCTGCTTTGGCAGCTTCTAAAACTTTTTGTGTAGCTGGGGTTGTAGATTCACGAGGATTATCAGACTCAGAGTGTACCTGAGCTATCGATGTTAGACTGGCTAGTTGTGTAGCTAAGGCAGCAAGAATAAGAGTTTGAGCCTTGAACATAGGTATGGTGTGATGTGTCTGTTGAACGGCCATCCCGATCGCTTATCTAATGAGTAATTATTATACGTTGGTATAATAATTACTCACTTAGAAGATATTATAGCGCGTTGGCGACAGACAAGCGATCGCTGAACTTTATTTGGTTATAATACTTGCACTAAAAGCTAAAGTTTATCTACTACCATCGGTGAAAATGCCTACTACTCCCCATATCGAGCGACACTTTACGGGATCGGAACTGGTGCGTGACATAGTCATCGGCATGTCTGATGGGTTGACAGTTCCTTTTGCACTAGCTGCTGGGTTATCTGGAGCCACCACATCTAGTGCAATCGTGGTGACTGCTGGTTTAGCTGAGATTGCCGCTGGATCGATCGCGATGGGGCTAGGCGGGTATATGGCAGCCAAGACTGATGTAGAACACTACATGACTGAGCGGCGTCGAGAATTTCGGGAGATTAGAGAGATGCCAGCCGAGGAATCTCGTGAGGTGGCTGAGGTATTTCAGGGCTATGGTCTTACGAACGAGCAGATTCGTCCTGTAGTAGCAGCGCTACTAGCTAATCCCGAACAGTGGGTAGATTTCATGATGCGGTTTGAGTTAGGTTTAGAAGCTCCTGAACCCGGTCGCGCTTGGCGGAGTGCCCTGACTATTGGCCTCTCCTACATTGTAGGAGGAATGATTCCACTAACTCCTTACTTATTATTACATAACACTGTAATTGCTCTGAAGTTTTCAGTAGTGGTGACACTAATAGCCCTGTTTGGCTTCGGCTATATCAAAGGACATTTTACTGGCACTAAGCCGTGGCGGGGAGGACAACAAACAGTTTTAATTGGCGGCTTGTCAGCAACAGCGGCTTTTATTATTGCCAGACTGTTTAAATCTTAAAAAATAGGTAAACTGCTAATATGATTAAAAAACCCGTCATAAGGGCTGGTGCTATATTAGGAACTTTAGCAATAGCAACACTGAGTTTAGCAATTAATAATAAATCCAATCAAAGCTTAATGGCTACACCAATCCTGACTACTGGATCGACGATTGAGAGCCAGCCAGAGCCAAAAATCCCTGACGCCTCTATAAAGAGGCCGTTACTCGGCATCTACGATGGCCATGAAGGCTGGAATATTGAACAGGTTCAAGCTTTGGAGAGTTGGCAACAGAAGAAGAATGCTGTAGTTGAGATGTTCACTAACTGGGCTAATGACACAACCCGTATCAACAACTTTTTTCAGCAACAGCTACCCAACATCTGGAACAATCACAACGTACCTATGATTACTTGGGAGCCTTACACAGGTGACGCTAGCGCTCCTAAAGATATCGTAGTACAAATAAAAGAAGGAAAGTTCGACGCCTACATTAATAATTGGGCTGACCATTTAAAGACCTTCTTGGCAGGAGCAGACAGCGTCTACAATACAGGTGACGATCGCCGTGTATACCTTCGTCTTGCCCACGAAATGAATGGAAACTGGTATCCGTGGGATGCTGCTATGGGAGGAAATTCTCCCAAGGACTACGTTCGGATGTGGCAGCATGTTAAAAAAATCTTCAATAGCAAAGGATTGGATGCTAACCACGTACAGTGGGTTTGGGCTGTGAACCGCGATGATGTTGGAGGCTTTAGAGCTGAGCAATTCTATCCAGGTGACGCTTACGTAGATTGGATAGCGATCGACGGCTATAACTGGGGGACTAGCCAAACATGGTCGAGTTGGCAAACACCCGATCGAGTTTTTGGGCAGATGATTGCTCGTCTGCGTGCCATAACCAACAAACCACTAGCTATCACAGAAGTAGGCAGTACAACCAAGACAAGTCTCGGCACTAACAAAGCCGCTAAGTCGCAATGGATTACCGACTTTCTGAACTATGCTATTAGCAAAAATATTAAGATGGTCTGTTGGTTTAACAAAGATAAAGAAACCGACTGGGCAGTTTTTGATGGTAGCAACGGCTACAGTACTTACGCTATAGGTATTAAATTAAGCAGTTACAGTGAGTCTGATTCCGCCAACCTGCGTCTCCTGTCGGACGATCGTTTTTATGGGGTTGCACCATAGTTTGTAGCTTTTGTTCAAATAGAGCGATGTCTAATAACGATTTTTCATGCAGTTTTAAAAAACTGGATTTTAGAGAACTTTGCGCCAATCAGGAGAACACCGGTCAAAATTTAGATGCGTTTTCCCGGCCACATTACCCCTATTTATCCTTATGGAGCATCTAATTCATCGCGTCGTTTAATGTTGTCAAAACTATATCCAAGTTTTGTAATAAATTCTTCTACTTCATTCAAGGTGGAAAAATAATAGTTTTCCCTCTGTCGATAGTCATCTTCGCTTTGATAATTATCGCTTTCATGAACTTCACGTTTTAGTTCAACGATATGCACATGATAAGGAGATTTTGTAATTTTTTCATGCTTCCTAACAACCCTAATATATATTGCTTCATCTTTGTAAAGTTCTTGGGAATAAAGAATGGGAGGTTTATACTTTACAATTAAAATCCACCCCAAGTAATTAGGGTCATTTGTTTCTTTTCTAAACCCCCACTGTCCACCTTGGTTCAATTTCTTTTCTAAGCTATCACTATCCATATTTTTAAAACTCCCTTAATGCTTTAGATGCTGGATGATTCATAAAATGCTCTTGAACAAGGTAACTGTAACTTGACAAGCTAACTAGATTATCCTCCTGCGATCGCTCACGCTCCCGAAACTCAGTTATAATATAATGGAAGGCTACACAGAATTGAAGAACTTTCTGATTATGTCAACCCAGACAACATACGCTGATGCTTTCGTTAACTTGGATAAACTCTGCGAGCAGGTTGTTGCCGATCGGGATGTGGTCATTATTACTAGGGAGGGAGCGGAAAGCGTGGCTCTGATCGCGGCTGACGAGTTAGCCAGCTTGATGGAAACAGCTCACCTGCTGAGATCGCCTCAAAATGCGGCTCGGTTGTTAACTGCTTTGCAACGAGCAAAATCCAATAACTTGGAACCTCAGACTGTCGATGCTCTGCGTCAGGAGTTGCGAGTTGGTGGAGAAGACTCAAAAATCATCCCATCTGGCATCGTTGCCCCCGTCCAATTCACATCATTCAGCTCAGTTGCCTCAAGAATAGCACCTGTCAAGTTAGCATTACTAAAATCGGCGGCACTTAAATTAACACCTACTAATTTAGCCCCAACTAACTGAGCATTCCTTAAATCTGCATCACTCAAGTCAGCCCAACTCAAATCAGCCCCACTTAACTGGGAATCCCTCAAAATTGCACCCATCAGCTTAGCTTTCCTCAAACTAGCACCACTCAACAAAGCCCCTCTCAAATCTGCAATCACCAGTTTTGCTCCATCTAACTGAGCATGCCTCAAGTCTGCACCAATAAGCTCGGAGCTGATTAAATTAGCACCCCGCAAATTAGCCCCTGCCAACTGGATACCCCTCAAATCCGCTCCTTGAAAATTTCTCCCACCTGCCGCATATCGTTTCAGCAGTTCCCCCGCATCTGTAACGCTAATCTCCCGCTTCGGGCGACGATTGAAGTTAAAGGTGAAGGTGTCGCCACTGCTAATCACTCGTCGCATCTCCTCATACAAAGGATATTTACCAATACCACTTAGCTTTACCCAACCCCTTGCCCTGGTTAACGCCACAAACAACTGATTGCGGAGAATAACGTTACTCTCATCTTTAGCAATATTATCCAAACCCACGACATAAACCATTTCCGCCTCATTTCCCTTAGCTCTGTGAACGCGAGATACTGTGACTGCTCCCTCATACCAAAAATTGTTAGGGTTACGATTTTCGGGGTCTGGTTTTAAAATGTTGGATGCGGTGGCACTGGGAATAAAAATGTCAATGCCTTGTTCAATTAAGAAGCTGGCTACATGAGTTTCTAGGTGGATTGCATCGAAGAAAGAGCCTAAAATAACTACGAGTATTTCCCGGCTGGGCTGGAGATAATCTTGTTTGAAATTATGCAGAATGTTTGCGGCTAAAGCTGTTAATTCTTCGTGCAGCGATCGATATGTTTCAAACTCTAATACTGGTTGCTTCCATAACTGGGGGATAATATTAGGTGAGTTTTCAGGAATACGCCGCAGGGTAATTTGCTGTCCTGGTGTAAAACGCCCTGTAACTTCATAACCTAACGCTTTCCAATCTTCTGTCCGAGTAATGCCTGAAAGCATCCCACCTGGACGTAGTAAGCCCATGCTAATGCCATGAGCGGCTGTGAGAATTGGCGCAGGGGTGCGGTAGCATCGGTGCATGATTTCGCTCTTTTTGATGCCATCTGGGTAGTGCCCAGTAACTAGATGAGCTAACTCGTCACCAAACAATTCACCTGCTGTCGGAATGTTTAAGCTTTCCAGACTTTGGGCTTCGTCGTATGCCCAGATTAAACGTCTTTGTTCTGGATGTTGGGCGTCAACTGGTCGCAATGCTTGATAAGCCATCCAGTAAAATGGTTGTTTATCCTGGAATTTTAGCTCGTCATCAACTATTAGATCTTGCCCTTCATCAATTAGGATGGCATCAAATAGTTGGGGGATTACTGCTTGTTGGAGTAGCAGGCGGCATACCTCTGCTAAGGATTCGTTGGGTTGCTTGCTTTCGGTGTTATAGACGCTCAGACGTGGAACTCCTGCGGCTTCACAAATAATGCTGTATAGTCCGGGTTGGTTTTTGGCTCCCCATGCATGAAGCGATCGCACTTTAGCATTACTCGGATCGTACCGCACTTCGCCACTACTAAACCGACGCATCCATTTGTCCACTTGCTGGATAATGGGGTCATACAGACTGCGACTGAAAAAAACTAAGGCAATATCCCAATCTGGGTGCTTCAAGTGCATCTGGGCAGCTTTCTGGCACAGTAGCACTGTTTTACCCGATCCAGCAATACCACGAATTCGTTGCGCCCCAGGAGGAATTTGTTTGCCAATCTGTTCTTGCTGCCAATCAAGTTCAGATAAATGTTCCCGTGCCTGAGCCAAAACATAAGCGCGAGTTCCCTTAGTAGGGGTTGGGGGTTGGGGTACAATTTGACTAACTAGCTTTCTTGGAGGCTTGCGGAAAAGGGGAGTTCCAGCTATTACGGCTTGTAGCAACTGCCACTGCTCATCCTGGAGTTTTCCACCCTTTATAACGGGGGTGGTTTGCTCAATCCGCTCAAGTAGGGCTGAACTTTCATCCTTTCCCAGATAGTCTTGGAATATAATAGGTGGGCAACTGGGTAGTTTGTGAAAGTTTTTTTGTTGCCATTGTTTTTCTGTAATTAGTGGTAAAGCAACCAGTACACGACCGTTAACTTTGCGACGTAGGGCAGGCTCGCGATCGCAATACCCCAGTAAGGCAAACAGTTGATGTTCGGCTTGCTCGTAAGGTCTGCCGTAGCTACTGTAAAAGTTGTGAAATTCCCACCGATGACCGTTAATAGCAACAATTTGGTCAATGGTGACAGACTTGACTTCTATAATAATTAAACCAAGTTCCCAGTCCGCAATTAAAATATCAGGTTCTTTGCGGCTATTTCCCTCCCTCGAAAAAATAGGATAGCGCCAGTAGCCAATACATTCTCTTTCGGCAAAAACGCTCTTGACTATATTCCAAACTTGCCTTTCACCCCTCTGTCCCCCTTTTCCCAGTGGCTCAGTGGTGATGAACTTGCCACTTCCATCTGGGAGAGCGTGAGCCATACTCAACTTTTGCTGGATTTACGTTCTTGATAAAAATGTATAATTGATGGTATAAAAGAAGCAATAATAATCACCACTATAATTGGTATTAAAAATTTATCTACATCAACTACTTGCCCTAAAAAATAACCTAGGGCATATCCTAGAATGGTTAACCCAAATGTCCAAATTAAACCACCTATAATATTATAAGCTATAAATATATCATATTTCATTACTCCAATACCCGCTACAATCGGAGCAAAAGTCCGAACGATCGGCATAAACCGAGCTATGATAATCATCTTTTTACCATATTTATCAGCAAAATTTTGCGTACTAACTAAATGCTTCCTTTTAAATAACCATGTATCTTTTTCAAATAATCTGCGTCCAAATCTGTAGCCAAGGGTATAGCCAACACTATTGCCCGCAACGGCACAGATAAAAGCACCCACCATCAAACCCCAGATGTTTAAAGAGCCTTTGAATGCTATGAATCCAGCAGTTACAAGTAAGCTATCTCCTGGCAGAAAAAAAGCTATACATGATTCAGCGAATATAATTCCCCACACCCCTAAATAACCAATAGATTGAATCAATTCCCGCAGGTGTTGTCCATCAAAAAAATGCATTTAAAATCCTCTCATTAAAATTGAACAGGAGTCAGGAGTCTTCTCGTTCCCAGGCAGAGCCCTTGTCCTTACCCACATTTTTGAGCAAGTACGCACGATCGTGAGCCCTGCCAACTCTAAAAAGCCCTCACCCCC
>CASBRB010000073.1 GCA_949127975.1 Oscillatoriales cyanobacterium PMM_0019
GGCAGAAAATCATCATCAAGAAATGAAGCTTTAGAGGTATATGATTCCTCTGTCACTGTCAAAATAATTCCATACTCAGGGCAAAGTTGTTTTAACCTCTCAATAAGTCTACCAGTTGGGATAGGTACAAAGTTCTGGTTATTTTGCCGTGACATTTCAGAACCAAGTTTTTGTCCCTCATTCCATCCAATTACCAGATGACCAATTCCATCATTCAGACATCGATTCACAATGAACCTTGCTGCCTTATTGATGGCATCTCTCATCTGATTATTGCGTTTACGCTGTATCCTGTCTAGATTAGCATCCCAATATTTATCATTTCCTTGCTTGTACTTGGCAACTAATCTTGAATATCCCTGATTCATTGAACGAAGCTTATGTCCATCAATGATTAGACTTTTCCCAAGCGTAGATACCCCTGTCAACCAGTTAGTTCCACCATGATCGAATCCCCAGGCTTGAGAGTAATCTAGATTGGGGTTATGTTCTACAGGTTCCTTACCATCATCAATCACCCAATCTATCCAGAGATCTCCAAGACATGGACGCACTCGTACTTCCGTTACCCAATCTGAATCTATAAACTCTGGTAGTTCTAACTTAATCTTAGTAATTAATTCTGGCTTAGTTTCCCTGCTAATTGCTGGCTTGAAAGTCCCATCATCATAGTAAGTTAGTGCCTGTCGTGGAAATGTGACTGCGGCTAGCCCTCCCTTTTTCCGATACTTTGGCAACGATGGTCTATCTACTTCTCCCCTATAGTACAAGTCAACCAAACCATTGTAACTGGTGATAGATTCGGCAACAGATTTTAAATTCTGTTGTGCTGACTGTGCTGCCATCACTTTGTAATGTGGATTATCTTTGAGAAGATTACATAACTGGGCATAACTCGTCTGACATCGATAAGTTTTCCACCCACAACGTAGCTCGTCACCTACCCAATATGTTGCCGTTGAGTTTGACATCTCTGACAACCTACTGTAATGAGTTTGACGAGCATGAAAAATAGCACAGTTGATTAGACTATTGGCGTGTGAACACTGATACTGCCAGAATGCTGACTCTTCATCAGTAAACTTGGCTCTAATTGGAATTGTCCTATACAGTTGACACCACCTCCTTGTTAAATCTATACTAACACATCGAGTCAACAACGAGCCAACAAATAGGAAATATAAGTATTTAAGAATTCGGATTAGTAGATTACGGAAATAGGACAGCGGAAGTCAACGCTAGTGAAATGGACTTCTATTTCCGTCCCTTCTGTGGTATATTCGTCAACTGAGTAAGGGGTTAGTTCTCATTTGCCGCGTTCATTGAGTCGGTAGCACTCAACGCTCATCTTTTCGGCACTGATGAGGACGTATTCTTTCAGAGTTTTGATGCAGCGATAGTGTTTGAATTTATCGCCTCGGTCAAATCCTTCAGTGCTGGGGGAAAGAACTTCAACAATTAGACAAGGATATTGCATGAGTTTGATAGCACGTCTGTCTCGCTCATCGCAACTGACAATAACGTCAGGATAGTGAAATGGTCCGTTCTTAGATACGCCAACTTTAGCATCTGCCATCCGAACTTTACAACCTTTACCACGCAGGTGTTTTTTTAAGGCAGTAGTTAAGTTAACAGCAATGTCATTGTGGGGGAGGGTTCCCCCTGTCATGGCAAAGACAAAGCCATCTACATATTCGTATTTGATCGGTTGCCGCTCTTCCCATTCTAGGTATTCCTGGGGAGTCATGGAGGAAAATTCATGACTAACAATCATCTAATTTACTCCTTTTTACTCGTTCATATTTTTGTACGTAGCAACCGCTGAAGGAGAAATGCGGTTCAAGTACCGGAAAATCCAATACTTAAATATCGTATCTAAAATTACCGGGAAGGTGGCAATAAACAAACCGATAAATGCAGCATTTTCTGGGATTCCTAAATGTTTAGAAGTACTGGACAGAAGAACTTCCCACCCGTGAGGTGAATGAAATCCCACAAATATATCTGTGAACAAAATTATAATAAAAGCTTTGGCACTGTCGCTAAGTCCATAGACAGCTTCATCCATAAAAGATTTCAGAATTGCAATGTCTCTCTTTTTCCAAATAATTACCGCGCCAAAGGCAATCAGCGACAAAATATCCGCAAACACATTTTTAATTGCATTTGCACTCTTGTGACTATATTCTTCTTTTATTTCGGCAGCCTTAAGTTTGAGTTCTTCTTCTATTGCTGACGGAGAACGTTCAGCTAAACCAATTAAGTTTTCAAATTTCAACGTTCTTTCAAATCTCTCCAAATCCGTAAACGCTTCTTCCTCCAAATCCACATTCAGGAATATAGCGGCATTATCGCCCCTAATTGTGTCAACTATAGGACCGATTATCAAGTTTTTGCTGAGGCTTTGCGTTAACAGAGGAACCAGAATTAAAAGCAGAATTAATTTAGCAGAAATTATTGTTTTAAGCTTAGAAGTCCGAAAGTTTTTTATTACTTCTTCTTCTGCTTGTGGATCTAATTCTTGCTTGATTCGATTTAACGTTCTCCAAATCGATCTAGGCAATACACCTGTTTGATCTGAAGGTGACTCTACCTCGGTTATAGTGCTTTCTGTAGACGAAATGGGCTGAAAAGTTACACGAGTATTTTCCAGAGCATTTTCGTCAATCATTACAGCATTTGAAGAAGCTACAGGCACTAGCGATGATGATGCTTTAGTATCTGCTTGAGGCTTATACCTTGCCAAGACTCCATCAATAAAGTTTAATTTTTCAATAATAATTGCTTGATTTTCCCTAGCTTCTACTGAATAAGTCGGATTCCCATTGTCTAAAACATTAATACTTCTATTTGGGAAGGTTTGCTCGGAAAGGTTAGTCATAGAACGACTAGCTCTAAATTCAGCAACTCTCACTTTGGCAATAATCAGGTATTTCTTCAAATCAGCCTGAAACAAGGATGTAACATTTTCACGGTATTCGCTATGCTTCGCTGCGATTTTTTTGCCGCCAAAATGTTCATCTTCAATTGCTTTGATCGTTAAGGCTGCTCTGTATGCCTGGTCTAACGATCTTTCTGGAGTTTCTAATAACCACTGATTAGCCTGACGCCAGAAAGTATTTAGATTGGTAAAAAGTGTTTTTTTCATTTTCAACCCACAAGCGATACTGCTATTATAATTACTATACCCATCTAGACTTCGATAACCTCTTATTTTGCACCAAGATTTTGTAGGGTGCGTTAGCGTTAGCGTAACTGAGCGAAAACCTTAGGGTGATGGTGCGTTACGGCTCCGCCTAACGCACCCTACTAAAGGTGTTAAAAGGTATAGTAACAAATTTGTCAGGGAATAATTTGTGGTTTTTGATTCAATTTGGATTAGTGGAACGACTCGCAGCGGCAAAACAAATCGCCTAGTAACTCAGTTTAGCACCTGGGTGCAAAAAGGGGGTGAGTTGGCAGGACTTTACGGCAAACCGTATCGGCCTAATAGCCGAAGCTCTCGCACACCCAATCGTTCCATGCCAACTATTTTAGTCCTTGCTGCCAATGATGATAATCGGCGTGATTTGACTGATAGACTGGCTGGGGCAATCCAGGGGCGGTATCCCGTTGTTGCCAAAACACCCCTAGGGTTTTTTCAGGATGAGGTAATGCTATTTTGGCCGCTGTTAGTTCGGCGGCTGCATCTGGCGGCACCGTTTCCGCTGCGACTACGCCCGGAAACAGAGCAGGAGTTAGCTACCCGACTATGGCGTCCGGAATTAGATATGGGTAGTTTACAAATGAGGGGGGTGAGTGAGTATCGCGCTATTCGCCGCACCCTGGATTTATTACAGTTGGCAGCAGCTAGTGGCACCCCTACTGAAGATATACCTAGTATCCTGGAGCAAGGCTCACTGGTGCAGGAAGATTCTAATAATGGCAATTACTCCAGTAAACTCTACACCCAGATGGGAGAATTGCTCCTAAATTGGCGCAGTTGGTGTCTGGAGCGCGGATTGCTGAGTTATGGTATAATATGTGAACTTTATTGGCGCGAGCTTTTAGCAGACTTAACTTATCAGCAACACTTACAGCAGCGATACCAAGCGGTGTTGGCGGATGATGTGGATGAGTATCCGGCGATCGCTCGCTATCTGTTAGACTTACTTCTGGATCTAGGTGCAGTCGGCGCGTTTACATATAATATTGACGGAGCAGTGCGATTAGGCTTGAACGCTGACCCCAAATACTTACAAGGCTTGAAAGCACGCTGTCGCGGGGTAGAAAGTTTGACTCAACCAAGAAACAGTTGTCTAGCAGACGCCTTGGGTGAGCAAGTAGTAGAATTAGTCAGCGAACCCAGTTTTTTCACCACTCTGCCGACATCTGTGCAGTCGCTACAAACCACTTCGCGGGCACAACTGCTCAGGCAAACAGGAGAGGTGATTATCCAAGCAGTACGAGACGGGGAAGTCCAGCCGCAAGATATAGCGGTAATTGCACCAGGGTTAGATGCGATCGCCCGCTATAGCCTTACCGAAATCCTTACCAACAAAGGTATCCCAGTAGAGTCTCTCAACGATCAACGCCCCCTGATCGGTTCACCAACAATTAGGGCACTGCTGACAATGCTAGCTCTAGTTTATCCTGGCTTAGGGCGTTTTGTAGACCGAGATGCCGTCGCCGAAATGCTAGTGGTACTTAGCACCAAGCTTGAGGGCAGGGATGGTAGGGGCGGTGAGAGCGTGCCCACTCTAGAGCAGGAAAAAGAGGTAGAATCAGGTTTTAAAACTGACATAGATCCTGTACGTGCTGGCTTGTTGACGGATTACTGTTATTTCCCTTCTCCAGAGCAGCCCGAATTGCTGCCAGTAACGGCGTTTCCACGTTGGGATCGGCTGGGACATCGTGCTACCATCGCCTATCAGAGAATTTTAGAGTGGGTAGAGGAGCAGCGCAAGCAGCAAGAAGGGCGGATGATCCCAAATCCGATGGCTCTACTGGATAGAGCAATTCAGTATTTCTTGTGGAATGGCACCAATTTACCCTACGAGCAGTTAGCCGCACTGAGGGAACTAATGGAAACCGCCCAACACTTCTGGGAAGTTGATGCACGTCTGCGGCAGTATGAGCGATCCCTTGCAGAACCAGGGAAAGATACCGACAGCCCACCCCACACCACCATTGCTCAGTTCATCATCCTACTGCGTAAAGGGACTATCACTGCCAACCCTTTCCCAGTCCGACACCTTGAGCCAACCCGCCGTGCAGTCACTCTGGCTAATATTTTCCAATATCGGGCTAGTCGTCGGTTCCACAAGTGGCAGTTTTGGCTAGATGCGGGTTCGCCCCTGTGGCTTAGTGGCGGTGCTGCTACCCTTTTCGGTGCTACCTTGTTTCTCAAAAATTGGTCGGGAGATCCTTGGACAGCAGAAGAGAGCCAAAACGCTGATGAGGAGCGGCTGCAAAGAATTTTGCGAGATTTGCTTGGTCGTGTGAGCGATCGGGTTTACCTATGTTATAGCGAACTAGCAGTTGATGGGCAGGATCAGGTTGGCCCATTGTTACCGTTTGTGAATGCTGCTGTGCCTGTGAGGTGAGTTACCCAGGATCATTCAGTTGCACATTTCAGCACAGCAGCGCGGGTCGCTGAGGCTAGACGGAAATTCAGGGCATTCAGTTTGTCAAGCAGAGGAGCGATCGCATCCACGTATCCTGACTGCTTGCCTCTCAAAAGAACTCCCAAAGTCCCTGTCATCGAGATGTTCAATTGTTGGGCATAGCTTCTTGCCATTAGGCATTGGAGAGATCCTCGGCTATTTCAGCTTCGGTGAGGCGAAAGGTATCGATGCCGTAGTCGCCAAGTTTGCTCAGAAAAACTGTTCGGGGAATGCCTGCTAGATTTGCCGCAGCACCAGAGGATAATCGACCCAGTTCGTAAAGCTTAACGGCAAGGATAAGCAGCATTTCCTGTTCCAGGTCTTCGGGGGTCGTTTGTAGAGCTTGAATGGTTTCGTCAGGAATGGTAAGGGTGATGGTGTGCATGGCAGGGACTCATGAGAAATTGCCGTTTGCTAATTTTCAGCATAACCTAGAACCAGCTAACCATGCTGTTACTCTTGCCGTTTGTTAATGCTTCGTGTCGGTTAATAGCTACAGCCAGTTACCTACCAGAATGTTACAGCAAGCAGGGACTAAGATAATATTCAAAGCGTTTTTTTGGGAAATTTATTATGGGAATGATAGGAAACTACAAACGTATTACTCCAGAACAGCTTGCTGAGTTACAAAAAAAGCCAGAGTCCATTACCGCTTTCATTTTTACTGACGATGATACTGCTGTATCAGCAGATCGCTATCTTAATATTGACAAGAGTTGGCATGGTATCCATTTTTTATTGACTGGTACGGTTGCTTCTGGCGAACCACCTTTAGCAAATGCAGTCTTGGGTGGTATGCCACTTGGCCTAGATAATCCAGAGTTTGATTATAGTCCAGCACGCTTTCTTACGCCTGATGAAGTGCAAGAAGTGGCAGAAGCACTCTCCCAAATTTCTGATGCAGATCTACAAGCCCGATTCAATTATAATGCACTTTCGGCAGCAGATATT
Source organism: Oscillatoriales cyanobacterium PMM_0019 (assembly GCA_949127975.1). Taxonomy (GTDB): domain Bacteria; phylum Cyanobacteriota; class Cyanobacteriia; order Cyanobacteriales; family CASBRB01; genus CASBRB01. The sequence continues at coordinate 6,597 of CASBRB010000073.1, forward strand.
TACCCAGATATATGGGAAAGTGGTTCGGGGGAACTAGAGTATTTAATGTGGCACTATGTTCCACTGGTCAAGTTTTTTCAAGAGGCAGCCAACTGTGGTGATGCCATGTTACTTTACATAACATGAGTAGTTGTAGGTTGGGTTGAGGAACGAAACCCAACATCTTTAGTACTGTAGTACCTTGACAGGGCTACCCTATATATGCCCAGTCTGCTACAGTAGTGTGAGTTAACAGCAATCTCTATGCAGTATGCAGCTAGTATCTTTCCAGATGACGAGGAGATAGTTTAGTGCAAAAACCAGAATTTTATTTAAAAGTTAATTACCCAGTCACTTTTTATCCTGATGAAGAGGGGGGGTATGTTGCTGAAATTAAGGAGCTCCCTGGATGTATAACTCAAGGAGAAACTATGGATGAGACTTTCTCAAATATTGAGGAAGCCCGTCATCTTTGGATAAAAACTGCTTATGAGTATGGAGATGAAATTCCGCTGCCATCTACCGAAACTGGTTACAGTAGCAAACTGCTGGTAAGGATGCCTCGAACGCTGCATCAGCGGTTAAGCGAAAGTGCCGCAAGAGAAGGTGTAAGTATGAATCAATATGTTGTTGCTCTGTTGAGTGAAGCCAATGCTATGAAAGCGATAGAACCAATGAAACAGCTTATCGAGCAAATTTATGGTAGAATTTGTTCAAACAACTCGGCATAAATCTTTCATTTCCAAGGTGAGCTAAAAATCTTTGTTAGTATTGGAAAGATGCCCGATCGCTGGTCAACAAGGTTGAAGGAAAATGCGATCGCGCATTGTAGCAGACTGGGCATATGTAGGGGCAACCCACTTGGGGATTGCCCCTACGAACGGACTTACGCAGACTGGGCATATGTAGGGGCAACCCACTTGGGGATTGCCCCTACCACCCGCTATATGTAGTTTTCTCGTTCCAAGCCTTGGCCTGGGAACGCTGTTGGTGAGGCTCTGCCTCCTAATTCTACGCACCAGTCCTAAGGGCGTGCGGATGTAGGATTTATTGAAGCGGCGGTGGGAATAGACTGTTTTGTAGCTTATAATGTACTTATTCTGCCCAGAGGGTGATTTATGTCCACAGACTATGTTAGCAGTCGAAATGGTATAGCTTCAGGGCTAGACATCACTCCGAAACTCAATAATTACCAAAATTCGGTGTCAAGCCTTAATACCAGAGCTTACTCCAGTGCCAGTTTCAGCAGCAGTAGCAACAGTAGTAGTAACAGCTCGAATAATTCAGGAATTTCTCCCAGCGCCACACTTACCGATCTAGCTGATTTCAATGGTACAACTGGTAGTAATCCCGAAGCTCCCTTGGTTGCTCTTAGCAATGGTTTGTTCTATGGTACGACTTACTATGGCGGGGCAAATGGGGATGGTACTGTCTACGAGTTTAATGCCAACACCAACACTATTACTAAATTAGCTGATTTCAATGGCACAAATGGTAGTAATCCCGTTGCTTCACTGGTTGCTCTTAGCAATGGCGTGTTCTATGGTACGACTTACTATGGTGGGGCAAATAATAAGGGCACTGTCTACGAGTTTAATGCCAATACGAACACTATTACTGACATAGCTGATTTCAATGGTAGAAATGGTAGTAATCCCTATGCTTCATTGGTTGCAGCAGGGAATGGTGTGTTCTATGGTACGACTGATATTGGCGGGGTAAATAATAATGGCACTGTCTACGAGTTTAATGCCAATACCAATACCGTTACTAAATTAGCTGATTTCAATGGCACAAATGGTACTAATCCCGATGCTTCACTGATTGCTTTTAGCAATGGCGTGTTCTATGGTACAGCTTTCGGAGGCGGGGCAAATGGGGATGGTACCGTCTACGAGTTTAATGCCAATATCAATACCATTACTAAATTAGCTGATTTCGATGGCACAAATGGTACCGCTCCCTATGCTTCATTGGTTGCAGGTGGGAATGGTGTATTCTATGGTACTACTTTCTATGGCGGGGCAACTAATGATGGCACCGTCTACGAGTTTAAGGCCAACACCAACACTATTAATAAATTAGCTGATTTCAACGGCACAAATGGTACTAATCCAGGTGCTTCAATGGTTGCTCTTAGCAATGGGTTTTTCTATGGTACGACTTACAATGGCGGGGCAAATGGGGATGGTACTATCTACGAGTTTAATGCCAACACCAACAGTATTACTAAAATAGCTGATTTCAACGGCACAAATGGTACTAATCCCGTTGCTTCACTGGTTGCAGGTAGCAATGGTTTCTTCTATGGTACGACTGCCTATGGCGGGGCAAATAATGATGGTGATATATACAATATACAATTGTCTGTCACGCCAACACCAAACGACCTCAACGGCGATGGGAAGTCGGACTTATTATGGCGTAACTCAGCTACGGGAGAAAATGTCGTGTGGTTTATGAACGGCTCCACCCTCTCTTCATATCAAGATATTTTTCCGGTTTACGACAAAAACTGGTTTGAAGTTGGTACGGGTGATTTCAACGGCGATGGAAAAACCGATATTTTGTGGCGCAACTTAGCTACGGGTGAAGATGTCGTGTGGATTATGAATGGCAGTACTCTTTTAACATCTCAAGATATCTTAGCAGTTCCCGATCGGAACTGGAACATAGTAGGTACTGGGGATGTTAACAATGATGGTAAGACTGATATATTATGGCGCAATTCAGCTACGGGTGAAAATGTAGTGTGGTTCATGAATGGAACCACCATCTCTTCAACGCCAGATATTCTTCCTGTTTACGATACTAATTGGCAAATAGTTGGGACTGGGGACTTTAACAAAGACGGTAATATTGACATCGTATGGCGCAATAAAGCTACAGGTGAAGATGAAGTGTGGTTTATGAATGGCACTACCATTTCTTCAACATCAGATCTTCAAGCACCTGCTATCAGCGACACCAATTGGCATATAATGGGAACGGGAGACTTTAAAGGCGATGGTAATACAGATCTAGTTTGGCGTAATTCAAAGACTGGTGAAAATGTGATCTGGTTTATGAATGGTATTGCCATGTCCTCATATCAGGATACTTTAGCTGTCCCCGACCAAAATTGGCAAATTGTCGGGCTTTAGCGACGAAATCAGGACTATAGCGGGTTCCTAGGGGCAACCACCCCGTGGTTGCCCCCTATATATGCCAGTGTGCCAGGACTTACGCATACCTCTATATATAGCGGGTGAGTAGGGCAAACCCCCCGTGGTTGCCCCCTATATATGCCATTGTGCCAGGACTTACGCATACCTCTATATATAGTGAGTAGGGGCAACCCCTCGTGTTGCCCCTATATATGCCAGTGTGCATAAGTCCTGATAATATTAAGTTCTACACCTCAAAGCGCCGCCCCCGAATAGGCATCTAAGTTGTTATGCCATTCTGATAACGATTCACCAAAATCGTAACAGTTAAGTTATACGATCGCCTAACCCCAAATGCTCTGTCCAGAATGCCAAGGTGGTACAATGAGCCAAAGCCCTACTCGCATTATCGGTATTACTGGCGGCATTGGCAGTGGCAAAAGCACTGTCTCTAATTATCTCGCCGATGTCTACAAGTTGCCAGTTTTAGATGCAGATATTTACGCACGACTTGCCGTACAAACGGGTTCGCCGATCCTAAGCCAGATTGTAGCACGCTATGGTAGTGATATTTTGCTACCCTCAAGCACTCTCAATCGGCGCAGTTTGGGGGAAATTGTTTTCAGCAGCCCAACAGAGCGTCAATGGTTGGAGCAACAGATTCATCCCTATGTCCGTCGATGCCTGGAAACTGAATTAAAGTCAATTTCCCAGCAATGTTCTACTGCTGTGTTAGTCGTGCCGTTGCTGTTTGAAGCTGGGATGACTGACTTGGTAACGGAAATCTGGGTGGTGTACTGTTCGCCGACTCAGCAACTAGAGCGTCTGATGGAGCGTGACGGCTTAACTTTAGAGCAAGCTCAAGCTCGAATTAATAGTCAGATGCCTATCCAAGAAAAGTGCGATCGCGCTACTGTAGTTCTGGATAACTCCTCAACACTAGAAGCCCTGCTCACACAAGTAGATAAAGCGTATGACATCACCACAGTATGTTTTCCAAGATAGCGATCGCGATCGAGAAAAGGTCAGATTATCTGCCATCCAAGATGAGTTCGATCCTGATTCGCGCCACAGGCTTTCTCAGATTGGGATTACAGCAGGATGGTTTGCCCTTGAGGTTGGCGCTGGTATGGGTTCGATGATGAGTTGGATGGCAACTCAGGTAGGTAATAAAGGTAAGGTAGTCGCGGTAGATATTGACACCCATTTCATCGAAAACACCAATTTGCCTAACGTTGAAATTCGGCGTTTAGACATTGCCAAAGAAAAGCTGGTTATTTCGTACTTCGACGTGTGCCACGCTCGTTACGTGCTGCTTCACCTCCGCGAGTGGGAAAAAGCCATTGAAAATATTTGGCAATCTCTTAAGCCAGGTGGCTGGCTGGTGATTGAGGAGCCTGATTTTAGTACATCTACAGCAGTCGGGCATCCTGCCAGTAAGCCAGTTAATCGGGTCAATAAGGCAATAATAAATATGTTTAATTCAATGAGTATCGACCCCTACTTTGGCAGACGCTTACCTGAAATTTTCCAGCAGCTTGGGGCAGAGGAAATTAAAGTTGAAACCTATCTGCCTTTTGCCAATGGCGGCTCACGTATTGCCCAAATAATGAAAATGTCGGCACAGCATCTAACAGATCGCTACGTGGGAACTGGCGAATGTTTGCTAGCCGATGTAGAGCAATACATCGCAGCAGCAGACGATCCCTTAGCATGGGCGTACTACTACACAACAGTAGCTACCATTGGGCGCAAGCCACTTATAGAGCCATGACATAGCATTGTTATGGTGAACTTTCGATGATTTCGGCAAGGGTTTTGAAGAGGCGATCGCAGTGAGTAGAAGCGTTGCGGACCTTAGCAACATCCAACTGTTCTAAAAGTTTAGATGCGTGATTTATTTTCTGATATTCGCCCTTTGATGTGTCGCGAGTAGCTGTCTTTAAACTTTCCGACAATGAATCCTTACCAATCTGCTCTACATTTCGATTTCTGGGGATTGAATTTTCTTTAAATCCCTGCCCATAGAATTTTTTGAGTGTATCAATGTCGGCAATTAACCATGCTTCCATTGTTTGAACCATTAAATGGCAATGAGTGTCGTCAACGCCTGGTGGCTCCCAATTATCCCTTGACTTCAAATGCTTCCAAGGTAGCTGTTTTACTGGTGCTTCCGAGTCAACAAGTAAAATAATAAACGCATCTGGGAAATCTGACAAAGCATTTTTAAAATCCCTGAAAGCATTATTGCGAGAACCGCACATGGTGATATTCCACTTGATGTGTTTATTACGTGCCATCTGCACAATGTCTTTTAAAAAAATACTTAAACCCTCACGTATTAAAGCTTTTGTATCTTTTTTGTCCCCACCACCTTCGACATAAAGACGGATTTCCTTTACCATCGGTTGCCCCCGATTTCTCCCATGCGCCAGAGTTCACCCAAAGAATAATTATCTAACCATTTTTTAAGTCGGTTGGAATCAAGACGGCGTAAATGACTTCCCATATAATCCCGTTCACATACCAAAATCGAGTCAGCGGGAAGTGAGGAAACTAAAGTGTCAGAATGAGTTGTAACAATGAGCTGTGTCCGCTGAGATGCTTCGATTAGCATTTCCGCAATAGTGGGGAGAATATCTGGATGTAACCCAATTTCCGGCTCCTCAATACAGATGAGTGGAGGTGGAGTTGGATCTAGAAGTAAAGCCAGCAAGAATAAATAGTGAAGTGTACCATCAGATAAACGGCTAGCAGGAATTGGCTGAATTAGCTCAGTTTCGCGGATGAATATCTGTACTGTGCCACCAGAAATTTTGGTTGTAAGTTCTTCTGCTGCATCGTAAAACTTCTGTAGCTTCTCAATAATTTGTCTACTCCCCAGTTGAGATTGTAAATTGTTCAAAAACAGCCCAAGATTACTCCCATCTTCTAGGATAGGATGTTCTGGCAAATCAGTTTTTTGGGGCATTCTTAGTTCTGTATTTCCCCCTATATTCCATTTTTGATATATAGCAATCCTGGAAAAGTAATTACCCAAATATGTCAGTTCTGGATAATGATTGGGATCTTTTATCTGAGATAAAATAGACTGTTCAGAACTTAGAGTTCCCGGAGGAATAAAATAACTATTTCTTCTTTTAGTTCCTTCAACCAAATCGAGTCGAACGTTCAAAACTGACTTATCCTTTTGGTAGTGGTAGTATAAACGAGTCTCATATCCATCTGGAGTTTCCCAAGAATGAGCGTCCGCTACAGCTTCATCTACAAGCCCCAGTCTTTGACCAACTGTGGTGAAAAAAATCTGATAGCGTAGTGGCACATGTCCTGCGGGGTAGTCTAAAATTGCCTCAATTTCGGCTATCGGAATATCCTTGGCACCTTTCCAAAGAAAATCTCTGATGCCTCCCCCTTGACGAATTGCAGCAGCTAAATCTGTAGGTGTTGCTTTCAGAAGTCTAATAGCTTCGATTAAGTTAGACTTGCCAGATGTGTTTGCACCAATTAACACATTCAGGGGTTGCAGTTCGATTTCTTCCCTCTCAGTGCCATAAGAAAGGAAGTTTTTTAGTCCCAGGGTGCGTATAAATCTTTTACCTTCCATTTAATTCTCCTTCATCAATGCCAAAAGCTCTCTCTACTAACGATAAACGCTTTTAATCCGCTCTACGCCGCGAATTTTTGATAGTTCAGGACTTACGCACACTGAGCATATATAGGGGCAACCACAGGGGGATTGCCCCTACGAACCGCTATATGTAGAGGCAGTGCGTAAGTCCTGATAAAATTAAGAAGACTCTGTTACTCCAAAGGAAAAAGCATAATGATACAAACAACCTTTGCTGAAATATTAGAAGCCGCAGATCAACTGCCTCTTGAAGATCAAGAAAACTTAATTGATATTTTACAAAAGCGCCTTCGAGATCGCAGAAGAGCCTATTTGGTTAAAGATGTTCAAGAAGCTCAAAAAGAGTTCGCAGAAGGGAAATGTCAACCCGTTACTCCTGAACAACTCATGGAGGAAATTCTTTCGTGACGTTTGTGTTATTACGTTCGAGTGCATTCATTCGGGAATCTCGAAAAATTTTGAAAAAACCACCCCAAAAGGCTCAAAATTTTCAAAACACTTTAGAATTATTATCTACAGAGCCATTTCACCCCCAATTAAGAACCCATAAATTGAAAGGGGATCTTCAAGATTCGTGGGCTTGTAGTGCTGGATATGATTTAAGAATTATTTTCCAATTTGTTGAACATGAAAAAACACAAGCAATTCTTTTAGAATCAATTGGAACTCATGATGAGGTTTATTAAGTGCGATCGCTGTGTCGTCGCCGACTTATGTCCCAGTTCCCATTAGCTAGCATTGTATTGTGCCGCGTCCGTCTGAACTCGCGGCTTATCGCACCGATGCTACAAACGATCTATGTTGTAATATTTCTTAATATTAGTGGTAAGTGGAAGGGTAGTAGCGATATTCAAATGCCCCCCCATTCCTCCGACACATCTTTGAAAAGGGGGAGGTTAAGGGCGGCACATATGATATACCTGTACAACAATGCTAGACTATATACTCAACATTTATAGTCTTTTAGCGACTGTTTGCGATCGCAAAAGCTTAAATTGCTTATGATTAGCCAATTGGTGGGTTACGCTGGCGCTAACCCACCCTACTGGCTGAGGTCTGAGTGTTGTGACACTCCAGAAGGGGAGAATGCTAATACATCATTTTAGCTGCGTCGCGCCACTAGCTTCAAGCCTAACTGGCAGCTTCACCACCAACCACCACATTGCCAATCCGCAAACTGGGGCCGCCACAGCCTACAGGTAAGCCACTCTGCCCGCCTTTGCCGCAGCCGCCGGATTCATCCCAGTAAAAGTCATCGCCGATCGCTTCAATATCTGCTAAGGTTTTGAAGACGTTACCAGATAGAGTCACATCTCTTACTGGTTCAGCAATTTCCCCATTCCGGATCATCCAAGCTTCACCAGCGCTAAAGGTGAACATTTCCCCATTCGTCATCCCGCCTAGCCAATTACGAGCATAAACGCCTTCTTTAATACCCGTGAATAAATCCTTCACTGGTGTCTTGCCCCGTTCAATCCAGGTGTTAGTCATCCGCACGATCGGGGGATAATGGTAGTTAAGACAGCGAGCATTACCAGTAGGCTCCTCACTTAACTTGCCAGCAGTTTCGCGGGAGTGCAGGCGTCCCACCAAAATGCCATCCTTAATCAACTGAGTGGTAGTGGCTGGTGTGCCTTCGTCGTCGTATAAGTAGCTACCGCGATGCCCAGGAGGTGCTGCACCATCAAATATTTGCAATTCTTTGGGGCCAAACCGCCGCCCTATGCTCATTACTTCTAGCAAATCCGGGTTCTCATAAGCCATATCCGCTTCTGAGAGATGTCCAAAGGCTTCGTGGACGAATAAGCCAGTGAGAATCGGGTCAATTACTACAGTGTAGGTGTTACCCTTCACTGACGGTAGGGAGAGGGCATCTACGGCACGCTGGGCGGCAGCACGAACTTGGGCGTCAAGACTGGTAATATCTTCGTATGCTTTGCGGGAGCCGCTGGTTTCCCTACCTGTTTGTACTGTATCGCCGTTGCGGGCGGTGGCGGCGAAGCGCATTTCCATATCTACCCAAGATTGCTCGATCGTTGTACCTTCAGAGGTAGCAATAATTACCTTTTGGGTACTGTCGCTATAACGCACAGATGTGGTAGTAATGCGGCTGTCGGTGCTGCGGAGGATTTGATTGTAGCGATCGCATAGTTGTTTTTTCTGAATCAGAGAAATTTGGCGAGGATCGGTGCCAGTCAGGGGAATAAAGCACACATCCTGCACTGGTTTTATCGGTGCTAGGAGCGTTTCTTCCTCGCCAACTAACTGAGAAGCCGCGATAGCTTCTTCTATTCTCTCTTTGAGGGTAGCGATCTGGTTAAAGCTCGCAAAGCCCCAGCCTCCTTTGTAACAAGCCCGGACTTGTCCACCAATGGACAGCCCTTCAGTCAAGGTTTCTACTTTATCGCCTCGCAACAAAATATCAGTTCCTTCTGATTCTTCTAGTCGAATGGCTAAATAATCGACGGCGGTGCGATAGCGCGTCACCAAATCGGAGAGCAAGTGGGTGTAGTCTAGTAAAGTCGGCATAGCAGCTAAGATCGATCGACTGCCTCTATTGTGCAATTTTTTAGATGAAACTTATTGAAATATTGTCAGCTACAACCGCATCTGGGAAAACTGTCTGGATGCTGGGCTTAGTACGTACACTACAAGAAGCTGGCTTGAGGGTGGCAGTGTTCAAGCCCGTAAGCGAAGACTTATGTGCTTACGAAGTGCCAAATGGCTATGTTAGCCTATCAGCACTGCATCTGATGGCAGCAGCGGATATCTCTCCCTGCGGTGAAGTCAATCCTGTCTTGTCTGTGCCCACATTAAATAATCAGACAGAGATTTGGCTATTAGGTCGCTATTTGGGCACTGTCTCCAGGTTAGGGCGGGATATGCCGTTGTTAGATGAGTTACCGATATCGGTTCAAGATGAGATTGAACAAGTAACTTGGCAATGCCTGGAGAAGATAGGGGTAGATGCTGACGTGGTGATTGTTGAAGGTTCAGGAGGAGCCAGCGACCTCACCATTCTCCAAGCTTGGGACTTAGCTAATGTTACAGTAGCTAGACGAGCAACCGCAGCTATACTCATCGCCCGTGCTAGTAATGGTGGTGCTATAGCCAGCTTGGCTGGAACGGTTTCTTTGTTGGATGAAGAGGTAGGCTCTAAAGTTAGGGGGCTAGGACTCTCCGATGTCTGTCACAGACAAAAAGAAATATTAGTAGCTGGAGAGGATATTGCTAGAAAAATAGGCAAGACATACTTGGGTGCTGTGCCTTATCTTGCCTTGCCAAAAAAGTGGCAACAGCAGGAGCCTGACAGTTCAGAAGCCGAAGAGAATTATTTAAATATTGCTACTGCTTTCAAGGAGAATATCAATATAGCGCAGCTACTGGAGTGGGTAGGGTTGTAAATTAACCAAAAGATGGCAAATTGTATAGTTTTTTAAACCAATCCACAAATACTTTTGCCTACGCACTGCCTCTACATATAGCGGTTGGTAGGGGCAAAGAGGGAGAGGGAGAGGGACTGGGATTGGGTGAATTCTTACCTTTCCCTTACCCTTACCCTTACCCTGTGGTTGCCCCTACATATGCCCATTCTGCGTAAGTCCTGACCTATTGTCGTTGCCGCTGCGCCGAGTACCACCACTGGATTGATGCCAGGTATTGCCAAAGCCGTAGCTAATCTTCAGGTTCAATGCCTAACGCCCGTAACTGAGCCGCTAATCGCTCTGCCCGTTGCCGCTCAAGTTCTGCCTGTTGTTGAGCTAATTCCTTCTGCTGCCGCTCAAGTTCTGCTTGTTGTTGAGCTAATTCCTTCTGCTGCCGCTCAAGTTCTGCTCGCTCCTCACCTGTAAGTAAGAGATTACCCTGCTCGTCCCACCAACGCAACCAAGGTAATTCCAAATTTAGATACCGCCCCTGCCAAATGCCCAACTCCACGCCCAAGGGGGGAATTGGAAAGTGCCCTCGCTCATTTGCAGATACTAGCTGATATCTACCCGCCACCAGTTCATACACCTCCACTCGTCTCTGTCTCACCTCATAGATACCGTAGAAAGGTACCTTAATCGCCTGCTCATAAACCCAGAATTTGCCAGTGATGGGCGTCTGGTCTCGTTCTTCTGACCCATCCCCAGAAACAAATTCCAGTACAATCAGGGGGGAGACGTATTCTTGCCACAAAACGTAGGAACGCCGAAACTGTCCGTCTAGTGTGGGCGGCACATTCGGCACGTAAAACCAATCAGGTGACTCGGCTCCTTTTTCAGGTGGCTCGGTTAAGCGCCAGTAGATGCCGCAATCTTGCCCAATACAGTAGTTGCCCTCTGGATGGCGCTCCTGCAATACAGGTTCGAGAGAGTCAGTGAGCAGAATGCTCTGGGGATGCTCCTGAAAGTTTTTCACAAAAGTACCATCCGACTCCGGCAATTGATTATGATCGGGCAAGGTGAAAACTAAGTCATAATTCATGGCTTTGGCTTGTAAGTAGAAGCGACGTGCAATTCTTTCAATTGTTTTTCGTCCACTCCCGATGGCGCATTAGTTAACAAGCACCCTGCCTGCTGCGTCTTCGGAAACGCAATCACATCCCGAATAGATTCTTCTCCAGCTAACAGCATCACCAATCTATCTAAGCCGTAGGCAATTCCTCCGTGGGGCGGCGTGCCATATTCAAACGCCTCTAACAAAAACCCAAACTTGTTATAAGCTTGTTCTGGAGATAAACCGATCGCTTCAAATACCTGTTCCTGAACCGGGCGCTGGTAAATCCGCAAACTGCCGCCACCGATTTCATAGCCATTGTAGACTAAATCATAAGCCTGGGCCCGTGCCGTCTTCAGATCGTTGATATCGTCTGGGTGAGGAGCGGTAAATGGGTGATGCAGTGCCTCTAGTCTTTTTTCTTCAGCATTCCACTCGAACATCGGGAAGTCTGTCACCCAGAGCAAGTTAATTTTGGTTTCGTCAATCAGCTTTAATTGACGACCAATTACTAAACGCAATCGGTCTAGGGTTTTATTGACTGTATCAGTTGCTCCGGCACCAAATAGTAATAAATAGCCTGCTTTTGCTCCAGTGCGATTCAGTAGTTCTTGTTTTTGTTCCTCTGTCAGGTTATCTTTAATCGCACCAATAGTATCAATTTCGCCGTCATCTCTTACCCTAATGTAGGCTAAACCTTTAGCACCAGCTTCGCTGGCTTCTTTGAACAAGTCGCCCCCTTGTTTAATCCGCATATTAGAAATTGCGTCGTTGCCACCAGGAATAGGCAGAACTTTGACAATTCCTCCAGAAGCTACCGCTCCGGAAAAAACTTTAAATCCTGAGTCTTTCATTAAATCAGAAACATTGACAAGTTCCAGCCCAAAGCGCGTATCGGGCTTATCGGAGCCGTATCGCTCCATTGCTTCTGCATAAGTAAGACGAGGAAAGGGGCGCGGCAGTTCGATACCTTTAACAGTTTTGAAGATATGACTAACTAAATCTTCGTTTAGTTGGAGAATTTCTTCTTGGGACATGAAGCTCATTTCCATGTCCAACTGAGTAAATTCTGGTTGTCTGTCGGCTCTGAGGTCTTCATCTCGGAAGCAACGAGCAATCTGGTAGTATCTATCAAAGCCAGATACCATCAGCAGTTGCTTAAACAGTTGGGGTGACTGAGGCAGAGCGAACCACTCGCTAGGGTTGACTCGACTAGGCACTAGGTAATCTCGTGCGCCTTCGGGGGTGGAGCGGGTGAGGATGGGGGTTTCGATTTCTATGAAGCCTTGGATGTCTTCTAAGTAGCGACGGATGGCTTTAACCACATTGTGGCGTAATTGCAGGTTGCTTTGCATGCGATCGCGCCTCAGATCCAAATACCGATATTTTAGCCGCAAGTCTTCCCGCACGGGTTCTGTCTCTCCCGTCGCTACTTGAAAGGGCAGTTGCTTGTTTAACCGATTGAGCAGTTCAATGCGATCGGCGTAAATTTCTATTTCGCCAGTGGGTAGTTTAGGATTAAGGGATTCTTCTGGACGCCCGGTGACTCGACCAGTTATTTTAACTACATATTCGTTACGCAGGTGTTCTGCCTGCTGATAAGAGCCGGGGGTGCGTTGGGGGTCGCTGACGATTTGGACAATGCCAGTGCGATCGCGCAGATCTAAGAATATCACACCTCCGTGGTCGCGACGACGGTCTACCCACCCATACAGGGTGACTATTTCGCCAATGTGGAAAGACCCGAGCTTGCTGCAATAATAGGTACGCATAGTTACTGAAAGGAAGACTTCAGGATAAGGAATACAAACAAAGTGTGGTCTGCCGACCATAACATAAGCTTTCCCATTATGCAGCAAAAAAACCAACAACTAAAGCCCAACCAACAACTCGGTTGAGCAACTTGTTCCCCCATCAAAGCGCCCAGCCATCAGAAGTTGGCGCAACCCCCTATCCCTGATGGCTCTCGCCATGCTTATTTTTTGTCAACATCACTCACACTGAATTCCTTCGAGGCTTCATAGTCAGCGTCTAAATCGACTGTTATGGTTTTTTGTTCACTAGCCAGTATGTTTTCAGCAGCTAGCTGGGCGTCTTGGGTAGGGGCTTCCTGGGGATTGGGTTTTATTTCTTCAGACATAATAACCTCCGATGTCGATAATTTTTCCGCTCGTATTGCCGATTATATGGCAGGGATCGCCCCGTCTTTAACCTCTCTAAGATAGATATTCAACCTCTTTCTAGCGGATGGCGACTTCAGTCAGTAAATTTTGATACACCAATAGGAGGCAAATTAGATTTGGAGAAGATGATGGTCGCAAACCAGCAAACAGGCAAGCCACAGGCGCTTTCAGAAGACACTCAAAAAGCAGTGCAAGCATTTGATAAGTTGGGCACAGATGAAAAACTAGCTCTGTTGTACTTTGTATATGGAGAAATGGGCAAATCAATTACTCCAGCCGCCCCAACTGCCACAGATCCCGAACTCGCTCCCAAGCTGTTAGGAGATTTTTACCAAGAATCACACGATCGTCAGTTAGCGATTATGCGAGAAATCGTTAACCGTGAACATACAGAATATTCTCATGCCTACGGTATTCTGAAAGAAAATAATCAGTTGATGGTTTGGTTTGCTTGGGCACAAGCTATGGGCGATACTGTGGTAGATCTCCCCAAAGAGTACCAACTAGCCCAAGCTGGCAGCGATGTGTTGAACCAACTTAAAGGGATTGACTTCGAGGCACAAATTTCAGTATTGCGTACTGTAGCAAGTAATATGGGCTACACCGATATCAAGCCAATTCCTACTCAAGCTGAAACGGGCAAAACCCCCAGCCTCTAAATGCTCCGCGTCAATCAATTTGGGATGCAAGGATTTTGGATTACTACAAAAACAGGACTTACGCACACTGGAATATATAGGGGCAACCACAGGGGGTTTGCCCCTACGAACCCGCTATATATAGAGGCAGTGCGTAAGTCCAAAAAAAA
>CASBRB010000074.1 GCA_949127975.1 Oscillatoriales cyanobacterium PMM_0019
GCTGTAGTCTCCATAACGAAGATGTTTAAGCAGCTTACCTTCTAAAACTTGCTGAAGTAAATCTTGCTCAATATCCTTGAGATGAGTACCTGTATGTTCAAAAACCAAAGTATCGGCAAACTTGACAAGCTGCGAGATGTCATCAGTATCCATTACTCATGCCAGTTGAAAAAAGTTTTCTTTGATTGTAGCAAACCACAAAAATAGTTGTAGTTGTAGGTTGGGTTGAGGAACGAAACCCAACATATTGTCCCCTGGTAACACCGAAGGGAGGCAGAGCCTCCTCAATCTCATTCCTAGGCAGAGCCTAGGAATGAGATTACGGCAGAACGAGATTACCCTGCTACTGGAGCGCCGACTACCTAGAAACTAGATAAATAAGGGATTTATGAATTTTTTCAGCTTGAGCGGCGAGAGAATATGAATTTTATCCCGTTACTTGCCTTTTGGCATTAGGTTAACCTGTAGGTATTCTAAACGCTGTCGCCTTTCACCCTTCTTGAGAAGGAACCTTGTTGAACTGGCGACAGCGATATGCAATGGGTGCATTATGAGAAGACCACTATTACATCTGTTAGCATCGGGAATTTTAGCAACAATCACTGGGCTGGCGGTGGTGCCCGTTGAGGCACTAACTGCAACCACAGACGCCACCTCGCACCAACACCTGTATTCAAATCTTGCTCTAGCCCAAAACTCTAATGAGGAAACGGGCGTTAGATTTTATAAGCAAGCAAGTCCGGCTGTGGTAGCGATCGAATACACTATAACCGAGGGTAAAGTCTCTGGCAGTGGCTTTATCGTGACTCCAGATGGGCTAGTTATTACTAATGCTCACGTTGCCCAAGATGCCCCTCCCATCGTTACTGTAATTTTGGCAGATGGCAGCAAGCTCCCAGCCGACGTCATTGGTTTTGATAAGAAAGGGCGAGACTTAGCCGCGCTCAAAATTCGCAACCAGAAGCATTTGCCGACAATTCCTTTGGCACGTTCAAACTCAGTACAAGTCGGGCAGCGAGTATTCGCCATCGGCAATCCCTTTGGTGTTTATCCGAATACTTTCACTTCAGGCATTGTCAGCCGCCTAGATTTGCAGCATGGCAGATTTCAACACGATGCTGCTATTAATCCCGGTAACTCTGGAGGCCCTTTACTAAACTCTCACGCCGAAGTAATTGGTGTCAACTACCGTGGGTACGGTAAAACAAACACGGGGGTTAATTTTGCTATTGCTTTAGACTGGTTGAAGCCTTTTATCACAGCAGTTATTAAAGGAGATGACAATCTCGTTCTTTCGCCACAAGAACGCCATCGCGACGTGTCAGCTCAACAACTCTCGATCGATGGTAAACCGATAAGCGATTCTCTAGGCAAGGGTGACAATCTTTTCTCCAACAATAGATATTATAAGGTCTATTTGTTTGAAGGTAAAGCTGGTCAGGAAGTGACGATCGAGATGAAAAGCCAACAATTTAATACCGCCTTAGATTTAATCGCTCCTGATGGCACGGAGATGGCTTATAACGATGGCGTCTCACCTACAGATTTCAATTCCAGAATTGTCGCCACTCTACCAAAGGATGGCACATACCAATTGACGGCTAGCACTTTTGAGGCTGGGGAATCCGGCACTTACACCTTAAGTGCAGTTACTACACCTAACAATTGACGAATCCGGTTGTTTTTTGAAATAAAGGACGGTACTACCATGAAACTATTATCAGCTACCACCATTTTAGCGATAACAACAGCGATCGCTCTCAATGCTACCACTGTTTTAAGTCAATCTATCTCTGATTACGATCGAGACGTTGTGTTTAGCTGTGGTCAGAACTATGATGAGACAAGTAACAAGTATCTACCGACTACTATTGCTTGGTCAAAGGATAGTGGTAAAATTGCCATAATTCGTTGGAAATCTGAGTATTTTAAAGACTGGACACCTGAGAAGAGATGTGAAACAGTCTCGCCCAAGTTTCAGGAAGCCTATAATAAGGGTCGTCTTAAGTACCTGACTCATGGTATAGTCAAAGGTGACAAAGTTATCTGCGCTCTCAGTCAAATGGGAGGGCCATGCACCGCAAATAATATGCTATTTACCTTGGAAACTGACGCCAAAGCAAGTGATGTTTTGATGCAGCTAACCAATGTTGATAAAGCTACTGGCCCCGTTTTACAAGTTGGTGGCGGTGGTACCCAAATCTTCATCGACATGGAAGAATTACTCCACCCCAAATTGAAGAAACCTTCAGGTTCGTAGTAAAGCAGGAGTCAGGAGTCAGGAGTCAGGAGTCAGGAGTCAGGAGTCAGGAGTGGTACTCGTTCCTAGGCTCTGCCTGGGAACGCCTTTAAGAGGCTCTGCCTCCAGTCAGTAATGGTGCTGGTGTCTTATTCCTAGGCTCTGCCTGGGAACGCAGGGCTAAAGCCCTCACTACGAACCCGCCAACACCAAACCCTCGTTCCTAGGCTCTGCCCTTGTCCTTACCCACATCTTCTATGGTGGATTTGGACATGTGTAGAGTGAGAAACCTAGCTTCCACAGAACACTAGCAGGGCTTTTTCACCCTCATCCCCCAACCCCTTCTCCCATCAAGGGAGAAGGGGGGCAAGAGAAGAAAATTCCGACTCTTACTCCCCTCCTGGGAGGGGCGGGGGCAATTTACAGTTGGCATTACTACGAGCCCGCCAACACCAAACCCTCGTTCCTAGGCTCTGCCTGGGAACGCCGTTAAAGAGGCTCTGCCTCCAGTCAGTACTGGTGCTGGTGTTCTTATTCCTAGGCTCTGCCTGGAAACGCAGGGCTAAAGCCCTTACTACGAGCCTGTTTATGAATTTTATGAATTTTATCCTCTTGCCGATCGCTTGTTGCTAGGTTAGGCTGGGTTTAAATTTCCCAAAGTCTTAGCACAAGCTTCTTTAGGAGGACTAAACTATATTTCATTCGCCAACAAAAAACCTCTGCGTTAAAAAAAACATGAATCGCCTAACACCCACCCTAATCGCCACTATCACCAGCTTACTCTTGCTCCCAGCACAAACATTTATCCCATCTACCTCCATCGCCGCC
Source organism: Oscillatoriales cyanobacterium PMM_0019 (assembly GCA_949127975.1). Classification (GTDB taxonomy): domain Bacteria; phylum Cyanobacteriota; class Cyanobacteriia; order Cyanobacteriales; family CASBRB01; genus CASBRB01. The sequence goes on from CASBRB010000074.1 coordinate 3,068, forward strand.
GCACAACAAACACCCTCCCGCTCTGAAAAATTGCGCCAACTGGCATACGCCATCACTGTCAAAGTATTAGTCAAAAATAATAGCGGTTCCGGCACATTAATTGCCAAACACGGTAATATTTATACTGTATTGACAAACGATCATGTGCTGACACCAGGTGTACCCTATAGCATTCAAACACCCGACGGCAAAATCTATCCCGCATCAGTCGTGTCGGTTAACTCATCTCTAGCAGCAAATGATTTAGCAATATTGCAGTTTAGGGCAGATAACGATTATACAGTCGCATCCCTGGATTTGTCACCGCCACAGGTGAATCAAGAAGTGTTTGCTGCTGGATATCCATTTTATGGTAAAGGTTTGGTGTTGACATCAGGGCGAATTACTCTGTTGCCAGATAAAGCATTGCAAGGCGGCTACAAAATTGGGTATAGTAATGATATTAGACAGGGGATGAGTGGTGGCCCTTTGCTAAATAGTGAAGGTGGAGTTATTGGTGTCAATGCCATGCACGTTAATGCTCTGTTTGGAGATCCTTACGTGTTTGCTGATGGTAAACATCCTAGTGATGCTTTGCGAGAACAAATGCGTCGCTCTAGTTGGGGCGTGCCGATTCAGACTTTGGCACAGTTAGCTCCTGAATTGGCGCAAGCACCCATCCCAAAACCCAACCCCGAACCCCAGACTGGTTTAGTGGCAGATGTGAAGAAGACTGCTGCCGAAATAACTGTGCGCATCAATAAGCCAAATACGCCCTGCAATGGTTCCGGAGTAATTATTAGTAAGCGGGGTAATACCTACACGATTCTCACTGCCGAACACGTCGTGCGTGAAAATGAAGACTGCCTAACCACACAGCTTGCAGTTGTGACTAATGATGGTCAGTCACATCAGGTAGACTCTAATACAGTGAAAGTGATGGAGGGGTTAGACGTGGCGGTGTTGCAGTTCACCAGCGATCGATCTTATCAAGTCGCTACCCTAGCAGATTATAACTTAGAAACCGAGGAACGTAGATATGTTTTCGTCTATGGGTGGCCTGCGTCAAACTCAGCAGACAGGACAAGTGCCAAACCTCAGTTTACTGCCGGACTGATTTACAGTAAAGAACGGGGAATTGTTAGTGTCAAAGAGCCTTTGATTAGTTTAACTCAGGGTCACGAGCTGGTTTACACCAATATTACAGCAGGAGGAATGAGTGGTGGGCCAGTGTTAGATACTCGCGGGTATGTAGTTGGGATTCACGCAGAAGTGGATGGCGATAGTTCATATCCTATTCAGCTAGGTTATGCTTTGGGAGTGCCTGTTGGTACTTTTTTAAGTAGAGCAAAAGAGGTAAACATCAACTCTAATGATTTAAAGAAAGAAACTAATGCACCGCTGCCATTAAATGAACAAGAAACCGCTGCAGTTGGCGCTAGTTTATTCAATTTAACAGCCCCTTCTACCAGTGCTAATGCCCTAGATTGGATTAATCATTGTCATCAATTATGGCAGGTATTTCAATATTCATCAGCAGTTAAAGCTTGCGACAGAGCGATTAATATAAAGTCAAAATATGACCAGTTTGCTTGGTATACAAAAGGTTTGGCTCTGATAAGGCAGGAACAATATGAAGATGCTTTTGCAGCTTTTGATAAAGCTACTCAAATCGCTCCAGAATTTAGGGAGGCTTGGCGCGATCGATCTGCGGCGCTATATTACTTGAACCGATACGCAGAGGCACTGGACTCCATAGATGAAGCGATCGCACGTAAAAAAGATTTCTTCCTTTATGGGCTTCGAGGTAATGTGCTGGGAGAATTAAAACGCTACCCAGAAGCAATAGAGGCTTATACTCAATCTATTAATATCAAACCCCATTCTTTTGTCTACTACAACCGGGGTTATGTCCGCGACGAGCAGGGAGACAAGCAGGGGGCCCTAGCCGATTACACCCAAGCTATTGCCATCAATCCCAAAGATGCCCAAGCCTACGTCAACCGGGGTAATGTCCGCGACGAGCAGGGAGACAAGCAGGGGGCCCTAGCCGATTACACCCAAGCTATTGCCATCAATCCCAAATATGCCCAAGCCTACTACAACCGGGGTTATGTCCGCTATGAGCAGGGTGATGTAGAAGCCGCCATTAATGACTGGCGGGAAACGATCGCCCTTGCTAGCAACGCGCCTGAACCGCATCTAGCTTTGGGAGTAGCTTTGTATGCCAAAGGAGAGCGAGAACAAGGGCTGAAGTTGGGGAAAGAGGCTATCCAGATGGATAAACGCTACGCTGATATTGAGCAGCTCAAGAAATTAGGCTGGCGCGAACCCCTGTTAGCAAACGCGCAAGCATTCCTGAAAGCTCCCGAAATTCAAGCTTTAATTGCTGAAATCCGTGCTGTCAAATAACTATTTTAGGACTTACGCAGCCTGGGCATATGTAGGGGCAACCCACTTGGGGATTGCCCCTACGAACCGCTTTCGGGGCAACCCACTTGGGGATTGCCCCTACGAACCGCTTTCGGGGCAGTGCGTAAGTACTGTATTTTTTGTTTTCTCGTTTCTAGGCAGAGCCACCGGAACGCTACATCTAGGCTCTGTCTGATTACAGCAATTCGGGAAGCCCGGATGTTGGGTTTCGTTCCTCAACCCAACCTACATGGGGAATAGTTTTTAGCTCATTGCCTACAAACTCGATCTCTAGTCTGCGATCCACTCATCTCAAAGCAGCTTCATCTATACCAATATAGCATTAAGCTGTTTTTCAGTTGTCATGATGCCTACAATTAATTTTATCCTCTTGCCGCAACAGTAGACAGCGATGAAAACCGATAGTATATTTTATCAAATCTTTCAACAACTGCCCAACATCTTCTTTGAGCTGATTGGCGAACCTAGCGCTGAAGCAAACGCTTATCGGTTTGAGTCAGTAGAAATCAAAGAAACCAAAAAACGGATTGATGGAGTGTTTCTGCCTGTATTAGAGGATAACCACCCCATCTACTTCGCCGAAGTGCAGTTTCAGTACGACAAAGACTTCTACTACCGATTGATTACAGAGACTTTTCTCTACTTAGGACAAAATAAACCTAAAAAACCTTGGTGTGCTGTGGCAGTATTTTCCCGCCCAGGTATCGAGCCAGAAGTGCCAATTGAGTATGAGTTCATGGTACCAAGCCAACAAGTGAGGTGCTTGTACTTGAATCAGTTAGGGGAAGCCGCCAGCCAATCGGTGGGATTGGGGATGGTAAAGCTAGTAGTTGAGGATGAAACAGTAGCCCTTGAGCAAGCCAGACAGTTAATCGAGCAGGCGCAGCAGCAGTTAGAGGATGAAGCGCTCAGGCGAAAAGTTTTAGAATTGATTGAGACAATACTGATTTATAAGTTTACCTCCAAAAGTCGTCAGGAGATAGAAGCAATGTTTGGGTTAAGCGATTTAAAGAAGACGAGAGTCTACCAAGAAGGCAAGGAAGAAGGCAGGTTAGTAGGCAGATTAGAAGGCAGATTAGAAGGCAAGGAAGAAGGCAAGGAAGAAGTCAGGTTAGAAACTGTGCCTCTGTTATTGAAGTTAGGGTTGAGCGTGGAAAGGGTAGCTGAAGAGTTAAAACTGGATGTTGAAGTTGTCAGGCAGATAGCTCAAAGGCAATCCGATAATTGAGGCTAGTACAGTAGGGGCGGGGAAACCCCACCTTAGATATATTGGGCATATTCTACTATGAACGGTTGGTAGGGCTAAAGCCCTGACTACGAGCCGATACATAGGTTTGTAGTAGGGACTTTAAGTAAACGCACAAATATTCCTGAAAGATCCTGAAATTCGAGTTTAGGATTACTTTTTTGTCAACTCAAGGTAAGGAGAAATGTTTTGATGTCAGGGGTAGGAATTTTCAACCCTGGCGGACTGATAAGATTGTGTAGTCCTCTTTCAGAGGACTTTAGCTATTAGCTAGGGGTTTAAACCCCTAGCGGGCTGTCGGATAATTTTTACCCCCTATTATCTTCAGTACTGTAGCACACTGGGCACATATAGGGGCAACCACAGGGGATTGCTATATAGGGGCAACCAAAGAGGGAGAGGGACTGGGATTGGGTGAATTCTTAACTTTCCGACATTTTATTCTCCTGGCTGCACAGTTACTTCAAAAGATACTGTAAATGGTCGAAAATTAGCCCCATTTTTCGCTGTGCCACTCAACTCCAATTCGTAAATCCCAGCTTTCTCAAAGGTGATATCAGCTCCAGGGATATCTTGATATTGAGCGGCTGAAACTGGCTTGAGTGTAGGCTGCATCAAGGGTGTATCGCCTTCCTGATGGGATTCTGGGTAAACCGCTAGTTGGCAATTGCACTGTTGCAATGGGATTTGCACCCCGCCTTTGCGGGTTAGGGCAAACCAAGCCAGAGACCGCTGTCCTGCTCTAGGATTGTGATGTGGCTCAATGTGGAATAGCGCCGCCACATCCCCCGATACCTTAACGGTGTGAGCTGAAACTGGAGCTGCCAATAAACCTAAAACTACCAGCCATCCTAAACTTTTACTTTTTGGACTTAAGCGGTGGAGCATAAAACTTTCCTAGTAATAATAGTGACCAAAATAAGCGCGATCGCACCAGCAAAACAGCGGTGGTACTGGCTACCAACAGCATCACCCGCAGTTTGTTAGTCCCTGTCCACTCTAAGGTTCCTAGAAAAAGATCGCCCGTCAGCGTGATATGAATACAACAGAGAACTAACGCTGGAACTGCCAACAGGTGAATCATCCGCCAGTACTTTCCTAAGTAATTCATCATCCAGTCAAAACTGGTAAGTGCGCAAGGAGCCATCAACAGCACAGCCACGATGCCAGCCCATATCCCTACCTGATATATCGGCATCATAAAGGATAGGGCGTTTAAATCCCAGTTCAGGGAGTGATCGAGCATGTAGCCAGTGTGAGCCAACGACAGAAAAAAAGCCCCTACCCCAATTCCCCGTCGATAGCGTAACGGTTGAGGCCAGAAGTGACTGAGAGGGCGGGCTAGCAACGCTAACATCAGGCACAACAGTGCAGCATAGCCGGTAAAGTCTACCATGTCTCCGGTACGCATCAAGGTCAAAATTCCAATAATCAGGGTTATCCAACCACCCATCCGGAACAGTTGGCTGTGCTGGTTGGCGCTTAAGCGGGAAGCAGACATACCCACCCCAAGCATTATTGGCATTGTTCCTAAGCCGAAAGCCAGCATGGTGGCACCTCCAGCCCAGATGTTGCCCGACGAAGCTGCTTTAATCTGAGCTGCATACAAAAAACCACAGGGTACCAGTCCCCAAGCCATACCTAGCAGAGCGGGTGTCCACCAGCGGGGCAAAAGGGCGAGCTTACCCATTACTGTACTGAGGCGGTTGTGCCATCCTCCATGCATGAGGCGACCGAGGAGTGGGATGCGAGGGATGAGGGTTGGTACGATCTGTGCCAAGCCAAACCAAATCAGCAGCACCCCAGTCAGAATGGTAATGCCTTGGCGCACCCCACTACCAATGCCAGCCAGTTGTCCTCCAGCTACCAGCACCGAACTAACTGCGCCAATTGCTAAGCCAAGCAGGGCATAGCTCAGCACCCGCCCCAGGTTTAGCAGCACCTGAAAGTAGAGCTGCTGTCTCCAACTCGGAGATGATTGCTGCTTATCTGCCAGTGAAAATGCCACGCTCAACGGACCACACATTCCTGCACAGTGTCCGAAACTCCCGAAGAATCCCAGCGTCATCATCAACAGCAGGTCTAGCATCTTACAAATAGCACTGGTTAAGCTTACCTTAATTATAGTAATGAACTACCCGCCCTTGTATTTTGGGCTTAAAATTTTGATGCCAGGATTGGAAATGCACCTGGAACAAGCACAGTACTTACGCACACTGGCATATATAGGGGCAACCACGGGGGGTTTGCCCCTACGAACCCGCTATATATATAGGTAGTGCGTAAGTACTGAAGCATTCTGGCGTACTTACTCAAAAATGTGGGTATGGACTTGGGCAGAGCCACCGGAACGAGAAGAAACTCGCGATAGACAAACAGGACACCTTGACAGGGCTAGCATATATAGGAGCAACAACAGGGGGATTGCCCCTAGGAACTACTATATGTAGAGGCAATGCGTAAGTCCTGATGATTACTGCTGCTGGGGCTGCGAAGAGATAAAGTTGGGATGTTGATTTACTTCTCCGACACGATTGAGGGGCCAGAAACGAAATACAGCTTTACCAACAATGCGCGATCGAGGAACAAAGCCCCAATAATGGCTGTCGTAGCTATTGTTGCGATTGTCTCCCAGCACCAGATATGAGTTAGGCGGTACAATCACTGGTCCCCATTGGTATTCAGGCTTAGCGGCAATATAGTTTTCTTTTAAAGGCCGATCGTTGACGTACACTCTTCCATTCTTAACCTCGACCTTGTCTCCAGGCAATCCAATAACTCGCTTAATAAAGGCATCGTGGAAGTTTTGCTTTTCTAAAGTTTCGGTGGGGTTAAATACCACAACATCACCCCGTTGGGGATTTTTAAAATCATAACTGACCTTATCGATAATCAAGTGGTCATTAATCAGGAGCGTCGGTTCCATTGAACCGGAAGGAATATAACGTGCTTCTGCTACAAAGGTCCGAATTCCAAAAGCCAAAATAACGCTGACCCCAAGGGTTTTGAGCCCTTCAACCCAAGGGTTAACGGACTGGGACTGTTGGATATCTCGATCAGGGTTTGCCATCTTTACTGGAACGGTGGGTACTATTGGTGCTACTATTTATTTTAGTCGTTATTCATTGCTGGTTTGTTCGCATAGCAGAATCAGGCTTTTCCCGTTCTAAGCGGGAGATGTTACCAGTTACACCACAGGGCAATGAGTGGATGCCGGGGCAGGGGTTGAACCTACCCGGGGGATAAAGCGGAGAGAGAGGGATTTGAACCCTCGACGGTTGTTAAACACCGCTCTCCCTTAGCAGGGGAGTGCTTTAAGCCTCTCAGCCACCTCTCCACAGTGGGTCGGGCAGGATTCGCACCTGCAATGCGATCGCGGCTGTTTTACAGACAGTTGCCTACTCTAATAGGCGAGCCAACCCAAGAAATTTGGTAGTCCTGACGGGATTTGAACCCGCACCCCGATGAAATAGATGAAGGTTCGCTTTTGGTGGAGGGGTCGATCTATGAGCAGTTTCCCTCTCTCCTATTTATATACTACATAGATAATACAAAAGTGTCAAGGGGTTGGGGAAAATTTTTTCGGGGGCGATCGATCATTATTTGAGCTGAAGAGGACTGCCAAGGATTTAAATCGCTGGCGGTTCGTTGCCAATCCTGCAAGATTTTAATATATTTAGGTTAATGTATCGAGCGGGATGGTGTAATGAGGACTAAAGTCCTCACTACGAACCTTTTTTTAGGACTAAGGTAAGATTGTAGGTTGGGTTGAGGAACGAAACCCAACAAAAAGGTGTGAAAACCTTGGGTTTCCCCCCTCAAACAATTTCTGGTCAATCTCTTAGGCCCAAAGGGCAGGGTTGAACTTCTTGCCAGAGCTTGAACAGGAAGAATTCAGTACGCTCGCCGATCGCCGTGACAAACACACCTTCTTCACTATCAGGCTCGGATGACACCCAAGAACCATTCAGGCTGACTTCGACATACTCGGCATCGCAGATAGACAGTGCCATCGCTTCGATCCCTTCGCGTTGCACTACCGTTTGTAAATGAGGTACTTCCGGCAAATCAGCCGGGAGTAAAAACGAAGCAGTCATAGGTTCGACGCAGAAATTCTCGCCCGCGCGTACAGACAAAATCAGCCGTGTGGCGATCCAATCTTCCAGGGATTGAGCCAAACGCTCCATGTAAAAGCTAGTTTCGGTATAGGTGAGTTTCAGCATTTTTTTTATCCCCTTATTCCAAGTGTTCTGTCTGTTCACGCCAGAACTGTTCAGCAAATGCAACAACTGGGTGAGCAGGAGCTTTCGGCTGAGTGCGTAACGGCATTCCCGCCTGTATGGGAGTGCGTGAGCCTTTACGGTTGTTACACCTTTGGCAGGCAGTAACCACGTTATCCCAGGTATGTTTTCCACCCGTCGATCTGGGAATAACGTGGTCGAGGGTTAGCTGTTTGGTGCTGCCGCAGTATTGGCAACTATGGCGATCGCGCCGCAGCACTTCTCGCCGACTAACGGGTGGAACCTTCCAGTCTCGCTCCTTGCCAGTCAAAATTAGGCGGATGTGTGCAGGGACATGCACCACCTGACTGGGCGATCGCACTGCAATACCTACTGCACCGTTGAAATCTAACGGTTCGGCTTTTCCGGTGACGAGCAGAATGATGGCTCGCTTGACGTTGACTCGACTAACTGGCAGATAGTTCTTAGAGAAAACCACCACAGATTGCCCTAAAATTTCAGTTGCGCACGTCATTTGCTGAACTCCTCATATAACAAACCCCCGCTTCTTCTATGTGAAAGCGGGGGCTCAAAAAAACTCTAGGGAGTGTTTTCTCGTCTTATGTAGGTACAGTTGTTTTCAACCTGTACCTCCCGCTTCGCTTCAGTATCTGACTACCACAATGCCAAAAATTTCCTATCCGTTCGACTTGCTCTAGCAAGCTATAACCACCCATAAATAAAAACTCCACGCCCATAGGCACTGATTTCCAATTCAGTCGGCAATTGGCGGTGCTAAGAGGGATGGAGAGGGTAGGTCTGATTGTCACTGAAGGCTTTTTGTAGAAAGTAAACTAAATGGGCTTATTTAATACTACACTTGTATTACCAGCTTGTCCAGTAGTTTGAGGAAAAAAAATCATGCATACGCTCAGTAAGACGTCAACAACAGAAATGGACGTTACCAGCATCCGTCTGGAGAGAGATCTAAAGGAGAAACTCAAAACCCTTGCAGGAAATCAAGGTTACCAAGCCTTAATCCGAGATATACTATGGAGCTATGTCCAGCAGAAATCTGGCGACTATCGACCACAATTTTCGCGTGCTGACATTCGAGCCAGTATCTGCGCCACAGCCGAACAGGAACAACGCTGTGTGCTTACAGGCAAATTTATCCGACCGACTGAACAAATGTTATTAGGAGTGACGGCATACGGGGACATGGTACCTCTAAGCATGGACAGTTTGTCCGAGCAATAGGTTCGTCCGTGGGCTAGGGAGTAGCGTCGGTGACGCTGTGCCCGCCCGCTTTGTAGAGTAATACGACACTCTAACCCCTAGCCATAAGGGAAAGGGAGAGGGATAGGGATAGGGAAAATACAATTATTACCTCTCCCTCTCTCTCTCTTAGTGGATTAAGTACCGTAGGGCATACGGGAACTAACGCGCAGGCGTGAGGGAACCGCTACTTCTGCTGAGGAAACTCGTGCCGTGGCGCGTTCGCGTAAGCGTTCCAAGAATCCCAGTTTATGAGAGCGGGGAGTGTCAAGAGTATGCTTTGACTAACTCGTCGATATAGCTGCTATACTGATCTGCCAAACTTTCACTGTGGATAATCAGCATATTTTCAGAATTTTCAGTGGCAGAACGAGAAAAATTGAAACTGCCAGTGACTAGAGCATTGTCACAGACTACGACTTTGTTGTGCATGAAATTGTGTTTGCTGTCTGGTTTATAGGGGGCTGAAGTTTTGCCTACAAGCTCCTCGGTTACATTGTTAAACATCTGTACTGCCCCGGCACTTTTATCAGATTTTTCCCATTTTTTGACTATTGCAGCCATCTGGGTTTTATCATAGATGCCCGTGAAAGTAGGCACCTGGTCGGTGTGGAGAGCTTGGTCGAGGGCTGCTAGAATGGCATGTGAAGTCAAAATCATCGAGCAGACCTTAATCCGGGTGCGGGCTGTGGTAATCAGGTTAGCGATCGCGTTATCTATGGTCTTGCCTTCACCAGGAGAAAAGCCGCAGTCGATCGCTATAGAGTCAACACTAACAGTTCCGGCATCACCTACTCCAGTGGAGTGAATATTACCTGTACGCCACAACTCTTGGAAATCATTTTCATAGTACGCACACAGGTGAGGCGTTGACGGAAACTGGACAATATTATTTTCTTGGAAAGTCCAAGCATCATTTGTGAAGTTAGCAGAGCCAGTCCAGAGGGATGCTTCTGAAGTATTGGCATCTCGCACAATATATTTATTGTGCATCAGCTTACTACCCTGAATTACTTTGATCTGGACTTTTGTGTTTTGAAACAGAGTTTGTAACTGTTCGTGGGTTCCTGTGGGCGCTGGATCTCCACCAGCTTTCAGGATATGATCGAAAGTCATGGTTAGTCGATCCTCATCCTCTGAGCCTTTGGCGTGATGAGTCGGTTTTCCTGCATAATAGCCAATTTGCACCTCAATGCCATTATTGGCTTTGTCAATCAGAGTTTGGATAATATGGTTTCCTAGTTCACCTTCAAGGCGAAAATCGTAGATTGCTATGTGGATAGTGGACTGAGCCTTATCGACAAACTCAGTCAGCATAGAGGCCACTTTCTGTGGCTGGCTAGAATCTCCTCCATGCGCTGTATCTCTGAGGAAGGTGACATCAATTGCCATATCAGCTATCTCCTTTCATAGTGCCGTTGCTTAGTTTTCAATAGACCTAAACTACCAGCTTTATCCAGCAATAGCTTACACTATTTACATCAATCTGCAAACAACGAATTTTATATTTAGTTTTTCAATTATATGAGGGGTTTGACCCCTTATATCCTTAGCCAGGTTAAGAACGTCTTTCAGTACGCCGACGCATATTCAACCACATTAATACCCCAGTTATTGCTAGCGTTAACAGACCAAGAGCATTCAAAAATGGATAAATAATTTCCAGTTTCAAGCTGCCAAAATGACCCTTATGTAAATCGAGTAACCAGTCAAAATCTTTTTCTTTACCGGTCAGATCGGCAATTTGATAAAGTGACCCAGTAACCAGGGTGAGTAGCAACGGCAGCACCATAATCGGAGCTAGAGTACGGTGCAGTTGGCGTACACGAGAAAAATTAATAGCCATATTTTGAAAAAAACGGTGTTGGTGATTGGGGAAGAGGTGATTGGGGAAGAGTCAGACGGCTTTGCCTATCACCCATTACCAGCCTAAAAGAAATTACTTTAAGAATATCAAACAGGTCTGAATTTACCGCTTGGAGTATATCTAAGAAATATGGTCGAACATTTTAGATATAGCGACTTGAAAGTGAGTGCAATACACCTATGGCAGGGGCATGACGGGATGGGGCCCTACAATCCCACCGTACCTCATGCGGCTGTAAGCCGCTAGAATCCCCGTCTATGAGAGAGCGGGGAGTGTCTATAGAAACAAAACAGTCGGCTACGTATCAGCCAACTGCTAGCATAAGGCAGACGTCCTCGTTGCCAAAGACGCCATTATACCTAGATATAGCTACTTACAAACCGGGAATATTGAGTCCACTGGTGAGGTCTTCCATGCGCTCCCGCATTTGTGCTGTGGAATTCTCATAAGCATCTTTCATCGCCTCGGTGACGAGTAGAGAAAGCGCTTCTGCTCCTTGAGAGAGAGCGTCCGGTGAAATCACTACTCGGCGGGGTTCCTGGTTGCCACTGAGAACCACCTTAACCAAACCATTATCAGCTTGTCCCTCAATTTCCATTTGCTCCAATTCTTCTTGGAGCTTCTTGGCACCTTCTTGAACTTGCTGGGCTTTTTTGAAAGCTTCGGTCAATTCTTTCATTTTACCGAGACCGAAGCCAAATCCTTGTCCTTTTGTCATGAGTTTTAACGCTGTATGAGTTGGACTTGCACCTTGATTTTAATCATATTATTCCCAGGAGTGTCGAATTGCTAACGGGCAGCAAACTCACCTAAAATTTTCACCTCCGGCTCTAAGTGTACAGACCAACGCTTTTCTACTTGCTGTTGAATGTAGCAGATCAGCTGGAAAATATCATTGGCAGTGGCACGGCCGCAGTTGAGAATAAAATTTGCATGGCGATCGGCCACTTGAGCGCCACCGATCCGGTAGCCTTTGAGTCCCGTTTGTTCGATTAGACGAGCCGCATAGTACGGTTTAGGATTGCGGAAAACGCTACCACAGCTAGGTAAGTTGTAGGGCTGGGTAGCACGCCGCATCTCGAGGTCTTTGGCTGTTGCTGCCATAACTTCTGCGGGATTAGCTCCTGGTAGGAGTTGGAAAGTAGCTTGGGTAACCAAGCGAGAACCGCCTTGCAGAAGCGAGGTGCGATAAGTATAGCCTAAGTCTTTAGGGGTGAGCCACTCCATCAAGCCGTTTGGTGATAGTACCTGGGTGTTGACCAAGATGTCAGCAATACACTGCTTGTGGGCACCTGCATTCATAACCACAGCACCGCCTACTGTGCCGGGAATGCCAACTGCCCATTCTAGTCCTTGCCAGCCACGTTCAGCCGCTTGCCAAGCCAGACGAGCGATCGGTTCACCAGCGCTAGCTGTTACCTGAGCGGTATCTGGGATAAATTTGGTATGGCGCAGATGCCGAGTACAGATGACTAAACCACTCAGACCGCGATCGCTCACTAGCAGGTTTGAACCAGCTCCTACCAAAGTGATAGGTAACTTTTGAGACTGAGCCCACTCCAAACTTGCTTGCAGCTCTTCTGTACTGCGGGGAGCCACGTACCATTGAGCTGGTCCGCCCACACGGAAAGAGGTTAAGCTGGCTAAGGAAACCCCCGACCTAATCAGGCAGTTGGTTCCTGGTAATTGAAGAGGCACAGTATGAAGTGTATCTTTCTTTGGAGAAAGCAAAGCGTTGAGTACGCTGGGGGGATCATAAGACAGAGTCATAACAATAAACTTGCCTGAATGCCTACAAAGCCGAAGTTGTGAGTTTTCAATTAACTGAACGCTGGAGAAAGGCTGCTTTTATTCTGCTGATAGAAGTTAAGCAGATCGGGAATAATCTGATTCAGGTTACCTGCTCCCAGAAATAAAGCCAGGTCGCCTGGTCGGAGTATTTCCTGGAGTAAAGTAGATACTAACTGCAGAGAGGGTTGATAGTAAACCCTACTGTTGTAAGTCGCAATTAGGTCTGCGAGTTCTTGACCAGAAACTTTACCCAAGTCAGGTTCACCAGCACTGTAAATGTCGCTAATCACAACGATGTCGGCATCTTTAAATGATTGGGCAAAATCTGGCAACAAGGCAAGGGTTCGGCTATAACGGTGGGGCTGGAAGATGGCAACAACCCGTCCTGGGGACGATCCGGAACCATTGCGTGTACCTTTGCGCAAGCGGGCGGCGGCACAAGTTGCGCGAATTTCACTGGGGTGGTGAGCATAGTCATCTACAAAACAGATGCCATTGCACTGCCCGCGAAGCTCAAATCGACGTCTAGCTCCCTCGAAGGTAGCTATAGAAGAGGCTATAGCTTCAAATTCCAAACCTACCAGACGTCCCACCGCCACTGCTGCCAGTGCATTACTGAGATTATGCTGCCCTAGTAACAATAAATTTAGCTGTCCCAGGATTTCTCCCCGCTCCCAGACTCTAGCCGAGGTACCTTCTGGGCTATAAGTTACACAATCCACCGTGTAGTCAGCATCGCTGTCCCAATTTAGGCTATAACCAATTTTTGGTCGGAGCCGATAGCGGACAGTTTCACAATCGAGGCATCCCACCAGTGTCTGACAGTGTTCAGCGAATATTTTAAAGGTGGTAATCACTTCCTCCAGTGTCTGGTAGTGGTCGGTATGATCCAGTTCTATGTTAGTCACCACACCAATTGCGGGTGAGAACTTGACCAAAGAGCCATCAGATTCATCTGCTTCTGCTACTAGATATGAGCCAGAACCGACTCTGGCGTTTCCTTCCCAAGCATTTACCTCACCTCCCACCACTATGGTGGGGTCAATGCCAGCCTGTAGCAATATATACCCAATCAAACTACTGGTGGTAGTTTTGCCGTGAGTACCTGCTACGGCAATGCTTTGGTAATCTTGAATTAAAGCCGCCAGTAAATCCGATCGATGAAAAATCGGACAGCCACGCTCAATGGCTGCTATATACTCGGAATTAGTAGGGTTGATGGCTGTTGAACAAATTACCTGAGGCAAGTACCTAGGTGGCAATGCTTTTGCCAATCCACCATTTAGCATTGGCTCCATTGACATACCCTGGGGATCGCTTACCCCAACAACTGCACCTGTCGGTACTGTTGCCACTGAGTCTGTAGTCGGTTGAAAAAATTCCAAGTTTGTGCCACTTTGGCTGACAAAAATATGAGCCCCGACCTCCTGTAAGCGCTGCGTAATATGGCTCGAACGAATATCAGACCCCGATACAGGCAAATGGCGCTTGGCTAGGACATATGCCAAGGCTGACATTCCGATCCCGCCAATGCCAATGAAATGAAACGGCCTGCCGCTAAAGTCAACTGAATTAGGCATTGTAGCTCCTGACACACCACACCACACCTGAGTTCACCAATAACACGGGCTATCATATCAAGAATCGATCGATTATGATTAAGATCCAGCCCAGATATAAGCATTTTTACAACACTTACCCAAAGTTGCAGTTTATCCTATGCCTGACTGAGGATTGTGCAGTTGCGGAGGTTTTTATTATTTATTTATGCGCAAAAATTTATGGGTAGTCCGGAAAACGGCTACCAACTTAAGGCGGGACATCAGTGTTGAGTCAACATTCAACGGTGGATGAAGTGCGACAATGGAGGTACCGTATTTTAAAATCTGGGGGTCAAGACGACACGGGCGGATTTATCTGCCATCAGAGTTATTAAATTTTGTAACGAACATCTTGCCTGCATCCTAGCACTTTAGTAGGCTATTCTCTTTAGAGCGGGGAGTGGCTCAAAGAAACTAAAAGCTTGGGGAGAGAGGAACTCTACTGCGTGTTGGAGCAATCCTGCACGGGGCAAGTTGACTCGTTGAACAAAGATCCCTGTATCTTTTAGACTAGGGAGTGTCAATGACATTGTATACAGAGGGCAAGACGCTGTGATTAGAGTCGCGATCAACGGTTTTGGACGCATCGGCCGCAACTTCATGCGATGCTGGTTGGGTAGAGAACAGAGCAACATTGAAGTCGTCGCTATCAACGACACCTCTGATCCCGGAACCAACGCCCACCTGCTGAAATACGATACGATGCTGGGCAAGTTTAATGCTGACATCAGCGCTGACGACAATTCCATAACCGTAAACGGCAAGACGGCAAAGTGTGTATCCGATCGCAACCCGGAAAATTTGCCCTGGAAAGAGTGGGATATTGACCTGATAATCGAATCAACCGGGGTCTTTACCAGCAGAGAAGGGGCATCCAAGCATTTAATGGCTGGATCTAAAAAAGTGCTGATTACTGCTCCAGGAAAAAATGATGATGGCACTTTTGTGTTTGGTGTCAATCATCATCTCTATAACCACCAGCAGCACGTCATTATTAGTAATGCTAGTTGCACCACTAACTGTTTAGCACCTGTTGCCAAGGTGCTGCATGAAAAATTTGGTATCATCAAAGGCACGATGACTACCACCCACAGTTATACAGGAGACCAGCGCTTACTGGATGCTAGTCACCGGGATTTACGTCGGGCACGGGCGGCAGCAATGAATATTGTACCTACTACGACGGGTGCTGCCAAAGCTGTAGGTTTGGTGCTTCCCGAACTGAAAGGCAAGCTGAATGGTATCGCTTTGCGGGTGCCTACGCCTAACGTTTCTGTGGTTGATTTGGTGATCATAGTCGAAAAAAGCACCATTGCTGAAGAAGTAAACCAAGTATTGCAGGAAGCGGCTGAAGGAGAACTCAAAGGAATTCTGGAATATAACGATTTACCTTTGGTTTCATCCGACTATCGCGGTAGTGATGCTTCTTCCATTGTCGATGCTAGTCTGACGATGGTTATGGGCGGTGATATGGTTAAGGTCGTCGCCTGGTATGACAATGAGTGGGGCTACAGCCAGCGGGTTGTAGATCTGGCAGAATTGGTTGGCGAAAAGTGGGTAGCATAGAAAAAAGTTTGGCATTTTGAATTACATCTCAACTCAAAAATGCTGAAAGCCTTGGCTTTGGGTCAAACTTTGGCTTGGATACACGCCAGTTGAGTCTACTAAAAAAACTTCAGCGTCGGTAGTGATAGTTCCGATAATCGCTGCCCCCTTGCCTAGTCGCTCTACTAGCGGCTGGGCTTTTTCTGCTGGCAGGCACAGCACCAGTTCAAAGTCTTCACCGCCATATAAAGCCCAGTCTAGGGCTTGCTCTGAGGGAACCATTTGAGTCAGGGCTGGTGGAATAGGAATCCAATTGCGCTCTATTTGAGCCCCTTTGGCGCTCAATCGGCAAATTTGCACTACGGCATCTGCCAAACCGTCGCTGCTATCCATCCCAGCTACTTGAATTTGGGAGTGGGGAGGTAAAATTTCCCAGAGGATAGGTAATACATCTAAGCGGGGGTTGGGGCGCTGGTGTGCCTGAATCAAAGTTTTTCGTGAGGCATCAGTGAGATATTGCCCTGAATTTTGATCCAGTAGTAATTCTAAGCCAGCCCTTGAGGCACCGTGAAATCCGGTGACAACAATGGCATCCCCCACAAGAGCTGCCTTGCGACGAATAATTCTGTTTGGGGATACTTGACCAAAGGCTGTAATTGCTATAGTAATTGTTTGAGAGCGACAGACATCGCCGCCTACAATGTCTGTGTGGTACTGTTGTAAGCAGGCTGTTATCCCCTGGTAGAGACTTTCCACCCAGTTAAGTGTGAGATCGCCATTTAAGGCAAGCCCGACGGTGATACCTAGAGGGGATGCCCCCATTGCGGCTAAATCGGATAAATTGGCGGCTGTTGCACGCCAACCTACGTCTTCTGGGGAGGTGGTGCTAGAGCTAAAATGTACTCCTTCCACGAGTAAGTCTGTGGTAACTACGAGTTCGTGCCCTGGAGTTGTCGTCAGCACTGCTCCATCGTCACCGACTATTTCTGGTGGACAGAAGCGTTGTAATCTTGCTAGTAAACCTTGTTCCTTGACATCTCGAATTTTCATTTTTTGAACCTAGATAAAATTTACTCTGATAAAGCCTACTCTATAGAGGGCGTAAAAATAGCATAAAATTTTTAGCATTCACGAAATAAATCAGGACTTAAGCACACTGGCATATATAGGGGCCACCACAGGGGATTGCCCCTACGAACCCGCTATATATAGAGGCAGTGCGTAAGTCCTGTA
>CASBRB010000075.1 GCA_949127975.1 Oscillatoriales cyanobacterium PMM_0019
CCTGCTCCCCTGCCCCCCTGCCCCCCTGCTGGCTTAATACATAATCTTAGAGCGGGAAGGGAGTAGGCGCTTGAGTTGGCTTGGTGCTTTTCGCCCTAAACTTTGCGGAATGGCTTTTAAGTTTATTATATAATGTTTGCGGGATATGAAGCTGAGAAGACCAATAACAAAAAAGTAAGTAAAGTGGACTAGGGAACAATAGTATGTCTGTTCAGGATGACAAGCGTGAAAACCAGTTAAGAAAACTTTTCCATCTTGAAAAAAGAGATGAGTCTCGTATTGGAACTGATGCTGTTTTAGATTTAGATGGAGTAGAAATTCCTTTTGAATTAAAATCTACTACAACCGATTCAGTGACTACAGCCAGAGATTTTGGGAAAGAACATATTAGGAAATGGAAGAACAAGCACTGGCTTATTGGTTTTTACGATAAAAAGCAGGAATTAGAGCGCTGCCTTTATGGCTCTCCTGAAACAATGGCTCCTTGGATTAAAAGTATTGAGGAATATATAAAGCCAGACATACAAATACTTGAAGGGTTACTTCGTCCTGGAGTAATTACCCTTCCTCTTCTTTATAAGATTTTAGGTCAACAAGAAGTTTATGATATTAAAGATGCGATAAAAATACAAAAAAGACAATTTTCAAACGAACAATATAAAAAAATGATGGATGTATTTGAGGACAGGGTAGTAAGGCGTAATAAAGTAATTAAACAACCTATAGGCTATTCTCGACAAAGGATGCTTGAAATTTTAGAGCTTAGATGCCGTTATTTAGTGGATAGAGGTTCAACATTAAATAATCCCCATATAAATGCCAAATATTTTACTGGTGAAGAGGGTCCTGGTACAGATTTAAATTCTGCTTCTTGGAAAACAGTAGATTTAGATAATCCTGCTGAGCATTTAAAGGAACTTGTTAAAGAGGCTCTCCAGCAAAAACAAATTGCTTTTCAGATTATTGAAGAGACAAAGCTGGTTGAAGAAATTACAGAAGAATTTCTCCAGCAAGAGGCTGGAGAGGAAGATGAGGAGGATTAAGAAAAGGTATTTAGAATTGATTTAGCGACTCTATAAGCCATTGGTGGCGGAACAGCATTTCCAATTTGTCCTAGTGCTACATATACAGCACCTTGAATAGACCATGATTCTGGAAATCCTTGTAAAAGTACGCAATCTGGAACCGATAATCTAAAATCCTCGTTTTCAACCACAAAAATACTAGCTCTTTCTCTAGTTAAAGCTACTCCATTAGGCCATATTCCAAGTTTTCTCCAAGCCTTTTGAGCAGAGACACTACTTAATACTGATGTTGTATGTCGTGGTCCAGTAAAACCACTGCGTATAGTGGGTGCTAAACCATCAATACCAATGTCTGGAAGCCCGAGAGCCTCTCTAGCCCCCATACAGGGTTGTAAGTTATGCTGGATAAGTGATTCTAAAACTATGGTTTTTTCCTCTAAATGATTATAATAATGGGTGAGAGTTGGTTCTTGATACTTTACTGCAAGATTAGCTTTTTTAAAACCTACAAAAAATACTCTTTTTCTAACTTGGGGAATTCCAAAACATGGTGCATAGAGTTGAAATTTTCTAATAAAATATTTGGAAGAAAGAGGAGTCTCTATTACCTCTTGAAGGTACTGGTCAAATTTTTTAGTAACTAGAGCCGGAACATTTTCTGCAATAAACGCAAGTGGTTCAATTTCAAGCACGGCTCTAACAAAGGTGGGGAACATATCTCTGGGGTCTTCTTTACCTTGTTGACGTCCAGCTAGAGAAAATGGTTGACAAGGGGGGCCACCATGTACTATATCTATTTCGCCACGATACAAAGTCCAATCAATTTTAGTAACATCACCATCTTTACCTGCAAATATTCTCCATTCGGGACGATTTTTTTGCAAGGTTACTCCCGCAGCTTCAAGAATATCATAAGAAGCAACGTGCTTAAATCCTGCTCGCTCAAAACCTAAATCAAGTCCACCACCACCACTAAATAAAGATAATGTTCTTAATCCGTTATTAGGTAGTTGTGGCATTAAAATATCAGTATCTAATCTGGGTATATTAACTGGATGAATAGGTTTCGGTCCTTGTCCTTTAAGAGCATCTCTTCTAGCTTTACTAGATGCTTTTGACCGCTTCCTATATACCTCTCTTTCTTCTTCAGTGAGATTCCAGCCCCGTTCCCAATTTTGAGTTCCTTGGAATGTCATCTCTTTTATCTCCAGTCAATACTACTACAACTCTGTAGTAAACATTGTATCTAAAAAACTTAAAGCTTAACAAAACTTAATTTAAGATTTGTTAAGCAAACTTCATGGTTAAATACTTATATAATTAAGTTAGGTGTAGCTGGGTAAGTCCTAGCAATCACAACTGAGGCAAAATTTCCGGTAACAATTGCCCAGGAACCTTAGAAAGAGCCAGATTTTGCCCCTGTAACCCTAGTTGCTCGTAAAAGGCACGAATTGTCTTCACTACGTAGCTGAGGGTACTCATGCGCCCATCTGGTTGATTGCTATAACCCTGTAACGCTTGTAAATGTTGCTGCAAAGCTGCTTGTAGATGAGTTGACTTTGACTCTAAGGTGTGGGATAATTCCTTGTCGCATCCTATTTGGTAATGGGCTAAACCCAGATTGTTTTGGGTGGCAAACACATCAAAGCTAACTGGCACTGGTGGGGTGCTAAGGTTGAGTTGTTGTGCCAGAGCGATCGCAGTTTCATAGGCCAAAATGCACATTTGCAAGTATTCCCGCCGCACTTCCGGGATATCTTGGTAATGGGTTGCTATGTGCCAATAAGTTGTACCCAAATTGTTTTGAGTGGCAGCACACGCCGCCGCTGATACATCAGGGCGTCGATATTTCAGCGCTTCCCGGTACGCATTAATGGAAAGCTCTAAAAAAGTTATCGGTTGAGAATACTGAGCGAGGTTCCAATAGGCAGTGCCCAGGTTATTTTGAATCATCCCCCAGTTGAGTGGTTCTTGTTCTGGGTTATAAAGTGAGAGTGCTTTGCTATAAGCTGTACAAGCCATTTCCAGCAGTTCAATGCACTGCGGTGTTTGTGCCTGTTGAGCCAGATTCCAGTAAGCAGTGCCCAAATTATTCAGTGTAGAAGCAGTTTTATTTATTATCGCCCGATCTTCTAAAGCATCGGTGCTTCGATAAAGCAGGGATTCCTCATAAGCTTGAATTGATAGCTGCAAATTTTGGGTATTATCTTGATAACGGGCTAAATCGCTATAAGCTGCACCTAAATTATTAAGAATAATAGCGTAGAGTTCTGCATCCGTGCCATCTGCCGTTAGCTTCAACAAAGCTAGGTGATAAGTTTGAATGCTTTCCTCCAGGTAATTTAGGCTTGTCATTGGCGTTTCTAGAACATCGGCAGGATAGCGGGATAGCATCCAGTAAAAATTACCGATGTCGTTGAGTACCTCTGAGGCGATTGGCAAGGCTTCCTCTTGCAGCAATAGCAGCACCTGTTCATAAGCCTTTAAGGCTTCAATTAGGTTTTCTGGCGACGCATCTCCCTGTTCGAGGCGTTCGCGGTAGTAATTCCCTACACTCAGGTAAGCTGCCGCTAAAGATGCCGCAGAGTAGGATGTCTGCTCTAATTGCTCAATTTCCAATTTTATTGACGTATTGGACAAATTATGCTGTGATTCTGACAATACAGCAATTTCCTCAGCAACTGCTGAAGACTCTTGGGCAAAAATCTTCGTGTCATTTGTCAGGGTTGCCCCTACAGAGGCAAGTTCTCTACTCTCTACTTGTCCATCTTCTGAATTCTCTCCAAGGGCTGTAAAGTCATTGGTGAACATCTGCCACAGGTTTTCCTGAGCCACTGCCTGGTGTTCCCAAGTTGACGAGTCAGTTGATTCACCAGAAACTTCTGGGCTGCTATAGGCAACTGGAGCTATCGGCGTTGGCTCTCCTTCAAACTCAAAAACTCCGGTGTACCACTGCCAAAACTCAGGCACCGACTGTTGGATGGTATAAAACCAAGGGCGTGGTAGCCACAGCAATAAGCTACACTCGACGCGAGGTAGATTGCGCCCCATTGCCTGTAGGCATCTCAAAAATGAGCGCTGTACATCTGCCGATTGCCTAGTTAATTGTTCGATACCCAGAATCTGAAAGGTGGTTATGGTTAGCTCAAGACTTTTGTGCTGAGCCAACCATTGAGCAATCTGCCCTATAAGATTGGGATCTGAGAGATTTAAATTCAGGCTAATTAGTTCAGCAGATGCTAAACCGTCGGTAGACGCAGACGTGTTCATCTCCGCTTGCAATCGATTTACAAGACGGTTCCGCAAAATCAAGTCATCACATACCGCCACTAAGATTTGGCGGCGCAACCCAAGGCTCAGGGCTAGTTTCAAGCGTTGATAAGTTTGTCTATTCCAGCTCGAAACTTTTAGAGGGGCAGAATCTGTCACTGTCATGAAGTATGGTAGGGGTGGCAGATGGCGTGGGGCAATCCTCGCTCAACAATAGTGAGAGGAGCACAGGTGCCTATACCTTATTCCTACGATTTGGGTTAAATTCAGGAATAAAACTACCCAAGCTGTAGGATTTCTCTTACGGGTGCAGAACGTTAAATGTCAACTATCAAAAGAAAGAGTTATGACTACAACCTCTTCTGGTAATGCTTCAGCGCAATGGTGGCGCGGGTTAACCCTAGTTTTGTTAGCAACCCTGGCTTTGTCTTTGCAGAATGTCCTGGTGAGAATTGCTCAATCAGCAAAACCAATGCCTATATTGGGTGGATTGTCACAGTTGGGGGGGTACGTTACCCCCGATCCTGGGAATCCATTTCAAGTGCCGCTGCTAGTGCTGTTAATGCGGATTAGTTTTGTAGTGCCAATTTTGTGGCTGATGTTGCCTGCTATCAAATCAGGAGCATGGGCAGAGGCAAAACAGGTGATTACGGGAAAAGATCGCATGCTCCAATTGCGGATTGTGGCTGCGGGCATTTTCCTGTTTATGTCTCAAACCTGCATTTATTTAGCGATTAATCAACTTGGTCCGGCAACGGCAGTCACTATTTTCTTTATTTATCCCACGGTAACAACTTTGTTAGCTTGGCGATTTTTTGGCGATCGGCCATCTTTACAACAATGGTTAGCAATTGCTGTAATCTACGCTGGCTGTACTTGGCTATCTTTCAGCGCACCCACTGCTCAATTTAAAACAGATTTAACAGGAATCCTCGCCGCAGTAGTCTCTGGTGTTGTCTTTGCGATGGAAGGGATACTTGCTCAATCTTGCTTTGGCAAAGTTAATCCTGCAATTTTTACTGGGCTAATTTTTACCGTGGAGTGGATAGCTCTTTTAGGAGTAACCCTTCCTTTTATCCATCTGGATATTAATACCGGGGTAGTGTTAATGGGAGGCTTACTTTGTCTTGCTACCTTATCTGGATATTTGTTTAACAACTTTGGGATTAAAGCGATCGGTGCCGCTTCTACTGCCATCATTGGCTCTAGCGGTCCCGCTGTGACATCAATTTTAGCTTTGATACTTGTCAGTGACGTTTTGAAAACCGAACAGTGGATTGCGATTTTACTGGTTTCTTTTGGAGTTTTATTAATGAATTGGGCACGAATTAATAAACGCTAATAGGAGTCAGGAGTCAGGAGTCAGGAGTCAGGAGTCAGGAGTCAGGAGTCAGGAGTCAGGAGTCAGGAGTCAGGAGTCAGGAGTCAGGAG
>CASBRB010000076.1 GCA_949127975.1 Oscillatoriales cyanobacterium PMM_0019
CATCGGCTTGGTGGTTCTTAATAAATATAAAATCGACGTAAGAACAAAAAGCGCGATAGCGAAGCGCTGCTGCCAAGCAGATCGCCTACAAGGACATCACCAGGATTGAGGAACTCATACAACATTCTAGCTAACTGAAGATCGTGGACGTTTAATTTGTCAAAAACTACAGCTACAGCAGCACCAGTGACTAAGTTCTTGTACTTGTGTCTCTGTGCGTACCGCTATTTAATTGCGCCAATGCCTTGCCACATGGCGCTCCCCGCTATTTTAAGCTAGCTCGAGGACCCAAAACTTACGTGCCATTCGGCTTTAGCCCTCTCCCTCACGTAGCTTGTCTAACACGCCACGATCTTCTAAGGTGGAAGTATCGCCAGTTAATTCTTGCCCAGCAGCATGAAACCTGAGAAAGCGACGTATAATTTTACCAGAGCGAGTTTTAGGTAGAGCGTCAGTAAAAAAGATTTCTCCAGGACGTGCTAGAGCACCTATCTCTTGAACTACATGCTGCTTTAGTTCTTTCTTCAGTTCCTCGCTAGCATCATAACTGTTTTTGAGGGTGACAAAGGCGACGATTTCTTGCCCTTTTATTTCGTCCGGCTTACCCACAACCGCCGCTTCAGCAACAGCCTGATGGGATACTAAGGCTGACTCAATTTCCATTGTACCAATTCGGTGTCCAGCGACATTCATCACGTCATCGACTCTACCCATCACCCAATAATAACCATCTTCATCCCGACGGGCACCATCACCAGCAAAGTAGATATATTGCCCATCTTTAGGGGGGATATGCTCCCAATAAGTGCGGCGGAAGCGTTCTGGATCTCCATATACATTCCGCATCATTCCAGGCCAGGGGTATTTTACCGCTAGATAACCTCCTTCGTTGGTTTCTACTGAATCGCCCTCCAAGTTGACAACATCAGCAATAATCCCAGGAAAAGGCAGGGTTGCAGAACCAGGTTTAGTGGGAATCGCCCCTGGCAACGGCGTAATCATAATCCCGCCTGTTTCGGTTTGCCACCAGGTATCCACTATTGGGCACCGTTCTCCCCCGATTACTCGGTAATACCACATCCAAGCTTCTGGGTTAATTGGCTCACCGACAGTACCCAGCAAGCGCAGGGAAGAAAGGTTACGAGCTTTGGGCAGATGATCCCCCATTTTGATAAACGATCGAATTGCTGTCGGGGCAGTATAAAAAATGTTGACACCGTGTTTTTCAATGACATCCCACATACAGCCAGGATTAGAGGCACGGGGAGCCCCTTCGTACATCAGGGTGGTTGCACCGTTGGACAGAGGACCATAGACTGCGTAACTATGACCAGTAATCCAACCTATGTCAGCGGTACACCAATAAACGTCGGTATCCTGGATGTCAAAAATCCACTTAGTGGTAATATGGCTGTATAAGTTGTAACCTGCGGTAGTGTGAACTACGCCTTTTGGTTTGCCAGTGGTGCCGGAGGTGTAGAGGATGAACAGCATATCTTCACTGTCCATTGGTTCGGCAGCACAGTCAGCAGATATGGTATGCTGTAATTCATGCCACCAGCGATCGCGCCCTGGTAACATATCAATATCTTGCCCTGTGCGCCGTACTACTAAGACATTTTCTACGCTAGTAGCACCGCCATCAGCCAGAGCTTTATCGACTTGTTGCTTGAGTGGCACAATGGCATCTTTACGCCAACCACCATCGGCGGTGATTACTAATCTGGCTTGAGCGTCTACCAACCTATCTTTTAATGCTTCGGCACTGAAACCGCCAAAAACAACTGTGTGAGTAGCACCAATACGGGCACAGGCTAACATAGCGATCGCTGCTTCTGGGATCATAGGCATATAAATGCCCACGCGATCGCCTTTTTGGACGCCTAGCTGTTTCAACAGGTTTGCCATTTGGCAAACTTCTCTGTGCAACTGGGCATAAGTCAGGGTGCGGGAGTCGCCCGGTTCTCCTTCCCAAATCAAAGCGGCTTTGTTTTTCCGCCAAGTTTGTAAATGCCTATCTAAGCAGTTGTAGGAGATATTGATTTTGCCACCCACGAACCACTTGGCAAAAGGCGGTTGCCAATCCAGCACTTTATCCCACTTCTGAAACCAGTGCAGTTCTTGTTCGGCTAATTCTGCCCAGAATTGCTCGGGATCGGCTTTAGCGCGATCGTATATACTTTTATATTCCTCCAGGCTCTTGATGTGGGCGTTTTGGGAAAATTCAGCCCGTGGATGGAATAGGCGTTTTTCTGGCAGGCTGGATTCGATCGTAGATTCTGACATTGTTATAACTGTAACTAGCGTTTTTCCTCACAACCATTATCCGCTAGGATGGTTAATGATTCAGATATCTGGCAGATACAAGTAATTGGAGGTTGGCTTGAGCGCAGGCGTTACCCTTTCTCAGGGGCAATTTTCCCTGATATTGGTGCTGTATAACTATGCAGCTTTAAAGGAACTTCCGGTGAAACGGCTGAGGGAGCTATGCCCGATAGAGATTTAGAAGGGCTGGAAGCTCATAAAAGACAAACAGAAGAACTTCTGCTAGAACAGAGCAATACCCTTAGTCGCTATTCAGTCGAACTTTTACTCGCAAATCAAAGGTTTGATGCGCTAATAACATGTTTACGGGCAGGGATACTCCTAAAAAGCGTAATTGCAGCCAAAGCTAATCAGCAAATAGGAGTTTTAACTGCCCTGCACCAGGCAGTTTACAAAGTAAGAGAGCGCAATCGCTTGTCGGGGCATAGCCATGCAGTTACTAGCGTCAGCTTCAGCCCAGATAATCAGACGCTAGCTTCAGGGAGTTGGGACAATACTATCAAACTCTGGAACACTTACGGGGAGATAATTAAGACAATTGAGGGGCATACTCATGCAGTTAGCAGCTTAGTCTTCAGCCCCGATGGCAAAACACTAGCTTCGGGTAGTTGGGATAACACTATCAAACTATGGAGCATTGAAGGGGAGCTAATTAAGACAATTGAGGGGCATACTCATGCAGTCAGCAGCGTAGTCTTCAGCCCCGACGGTAAAACCCTAGCTTCGGGAAGTTGGGATAATACTATCAAACTGTGGAGCACTTCCGGGGAGCTAATTAAGACAATTGAGGGGCATAGTTATCAAGTTACTAGCGTCAGTTTCAGTACCGACGGCAAAATGTTGGCTTCCGGGAGTGGAGATAATACCATCAAACTCTGGAGCATTGACGGAGAGCTAATTAAAACACTACAGGGGCATAGTCATGTAGTTAATAGCGTCAGCTTCAGCCCCGACGGCACGCTGGCTTCCGGGAGTTGGGACAATACTATAAAATTTTGGAACACTGAAGGGGAGATGATTAAGTCAATTCCGGGGCATAGCCATGCTGTTAACAGTGTAGTCTTCAGCGCCGACGGCAAGATGCTGGCTTCAGCGAGTGGAGACAGCCTCATCAAAATCTGGAGTAATTACGGGGAGCTAATTAAGACACTTAAAGGGCATAGTTATGCGGTTAGCAGCACCGTCTTCAGCCCCGACGGCACGATGCTAGCTTCGGCAAGTGCAGACAACATAATCAAACTCTGGAGCCTTGAGGATAAACCGCTCCAGTCACTTAAAGGGCATAGGGATGCAGTAGTTAGCATTAGCTTCAGCCCTGACGGCACCCTGGCTTCGGGGAGTCGGGATAGCACCATCAACCTCTGGAGCAATGACGGGGAGCTAATTAATACAATTAAAGGACATAGCCTTGCAGTTAGCAGCGTAGTTTTCAGCCCCGACGGCAAAACCCTGGCTTCCGGGAGCCGGGATAATACCATCAAACTCTGGAGCCTTGGGGGTAAGTTGCTCAACTCCCTTGAGGGGCATAGCGATGTAGTTAGCAGCGTAGACTTCAGCCCCGACGGTAAAATACTAGCTTCGGGGAGTTGGGATAACACTATCAAACTCTGGAGTATTGAGGGCGAGTTGCTCAACTCATTTGAGGGGCATAGCCATCAAATCTATAGCGTCAGCTTCAGCCCCGACGGCAAAATGTTAGCTTCCGGGAGCAGGGATAACACCATCAAACTGTGGAGTACTTACGGGGAGCTAATTAACACACTGGAGGGGCATAAGCATCAAGTCTATAGTGTCAGCTTCAGCCCCGACGGGAAGACACTAGCTTCAGGAAGTTGGGATAACACTATCAAACTCTGGAGTATCGAAGGCAAGTTACTCAAATCACTTCAGGGGCATAGCCTTGCAGTTACTAGCGTAGTCTTCAGCCCCGACGGCAAAACTCTGGTTTCTGGGAGTTGGGATTATACTATCAAACTCTGGAGTATTGAGGGCGAGTTGCTGGACTCACTTGAGGGGCAGGGCTATGGAGTTTATACTGTCAAATTCAGCCCCGACGGTAAGACGTTAGCTTCAGGGCATGGAAACGCTAGAGTAATTCTATGGAATTTGAATTTAGATGATTTACTGGTGCGGGGATGCGATTGGGTGGGTGATTATCTGAATCATAACCCTAATGTGAGTGAGAGCGATCGACATCTTTGCGATCGAATAGAATAATTGTAGAATAATTGTAGGTTGGGTAGAGCGATAGCGAAACCCAACAAATCTAGGACAACCACGGGGGTAGGGGGTGCCCCTACTATCCGGGCAATTGTAGGTTGGGTAGAGCGATAGCGAAACCCAACAAATCTAGGACAACCACGGGAAATTGCTCCTACTATCCGGGCAATTGTAGGTTGGGTAGAGCGATAGCGAAACCCAACAAATCTAGGGCAACCACGGGAAATTGCCCCTACTATCCGGGCAATTGTAGGTTGGTAGAGCGATAGCGAAACCCAACAAATCTAGGGCAACCACGGGAGGATTGCCCTACTATCCGGGCGACTTGAAGCGTAGCAAGATAAGTTCGTTGAACAGTTGTGAGAGCGATTTGCGCGATCGGTTATACTAATATAAACAATTGGTAAAAGTGATGAACACCAAACTTGTTCAAACCCTAGCACAGATTATTCTGTCTCTCCCAGAGGATGAGCGAACCCTACTAGACTCAGAGCTAAAACCCAAACCAGATTGGCGAGAAACACGGGCAAACATTATTAACCGAGGAGCGGCAATCCAAGCCCGCCGTAGTGAGAAACCATTCGAGCCATCAGTCGATGAAATCATCCATCAAATGCGAGAAGAACGCACTGAACAACTCATCCAAGCTTGTTTTCCTGAGTCAGAATAAAAATGACTGCTAAGGTAATTTGTGTTGACGCTAACTTTGTCGTGCGTCTGATTATACTCAGCATGCCAGAGTCTCCGTTCATTGTTTTATGGGAGCGGTGGCAAGATGCCGGATATAAAAAGGTTGCTCCAACATTGTTCTACTACGAAATCAGCAACGCCATCCATCGCTATGTTATAGCGGGGCAACTACTGCCAGAACAGGCAGAACAAGCTCTCTCAGATGCTTTAAATCTAGATATCTCTCTTTATGGGGATGCCATTTTGCATCGCAGTGCCTTGAACTTGGCGAGAAGTCTGAAGCTGCCTGCCGCTTATGATGCTCACTATTTGGCTTTAGCTGAACAACTTGAAGCCGAATTTTGGACAGCAGATAGGCGGTTATTTCAAGCAGTACAAACAACCTTGCCTTGGGTTCACTTGGTAACCTGATGGGCTACACGTACAAAGCCGGCCTACGTGGACTGTGATTATAGTTAAGAATAATTGTAGGTTGGGTAGAGCGATAGCGAAACCCAACAAATCTAGGACAACCACGGTAAATTGCCCCTACTATCCGGGCAATTGTAGCAATTGTAGGTTGGGTAGAGCGATAGCGAAACCCAACAAATCTAGAGCAACCACGGGAGGATTGCCCCTACTATCCGGGCAATTGTAGGTTGGGTAGAGCGATAGCGAAACCCAACAAATCTAGAGCAACCACGGGGGATTGCCCCTACTATCCGGGCGACTTGAAGCGTAGCAAGATAAGTTCGTTGAACAGTTGTCAGAGCGATTTGCGCGATCGGTTATACTAATATAAACAATTGGTAAAAGTGATGAACACCAAACTTGTTCAAACCCTAGCACAGATCATTCTGTCTCTCCCAGAGGATGAGCGAACCCTACTAGACTCAGAGCTAAAACCCAAACCAGATTGGCGAGAAACCATGAAACAAATTGATGAGCATAGAGCCGCAATCCATGCCACGGCAGGAAAACCATTAGAGCCATCAGAGGACATCATCCATCAAATGCGAGAAGAACGCACTGAACAACTCATCCAAGCTTGTTTTCCTGAGTCAGAATAAAAGCTTATAAATATTGGTAAATTAAGATAAGCAATCAACAGGAAACGATCGTATGTCACCAAATGCCAATGGCACCACCAACTCAACTTCACCCATCCTCGAAGCACGCACTATTAGCAACAATGACGGGGTTATAGCATTCAACGCCCTTTTCAACAATAATCCAGAGGCAGAGCAGGCAGCAGTAACTAAACTGAAAGCAAATTGGTCTAAATGGGCTGATGCCTTTGACGCCCAATGGTACGATCCCACCGATAACAATGCTAAGATTATGGCAGGCAAGAAGTTAGCCCAGGAAGTGGAAAATGCCAAAGTGAAGGTGGCTCAGGCGATTAAACAAGCCATTGATGGGCAACAGGTTAGCGCCCCCGTCACTCCGCCCACCTACCCGGTAAATAATGATGATGCAGTTGTGGCATTCTATTTAATTTTTAAAAGTCCCGAAGTAGCTGACAAACAAGTTAGTCAACTGGTTATTAATTGGAATAAATGGGTGGTTGCATTTGGCGGGGAGTGGTTCGATCCCAGCTATTATAATGCTAAAGTAGTTGCAGGTCGGTTGATTGCCAAAGCAATGGCAGACGCAAAAGCAAGGGTTGTTAATGCCATCCAGCAAGCAATTAACGGCAACCAGATTACTTCTATTTCCGATCGACCCAATAATAGCAGCGACAATCGAAGCATTACCCAGACACAAGCCCAGCTAGAACACGCTAAAAACCGCACTGAAATTTATAAACAATTCGTGACAACTGCGCTGAATATGGGCGCGAACTCTGACAACTTACCATTTTTGTATGAAGGTATTGAAAAATCACCCTATAAACAAGAAATTAACCAGTTCCCAGATCGGTTAAATTCAATACCTGACGGTCAAAACGTGGTTTCCTACGGTAAGACTATTCTGCTGAAAAATTCTAACAAAAAGGTAACTTTTAGCCATTATCCTCAGATTGGAAAACTGCCTAAAATTGATAAGCAAGGACTCGACTTTCTTCATGAAGACATCCAAGAAGCATGTCTCTGTATTGGTAGTTTTGTAGGCAACGAACTCCAGACACACTGGCTGGGAAGAAATGCCCTAAGACAAGAGCAATTTTGGAGTTCAACTAAATTTATTTCTATACTCAATGTCGTGTCTAGAGCAAATGGAGTGTCTATCGATTCTAAAATGGACAACTGCTTTATTAGAGAGCGAAACGGGGGCAGCAAGAATTATCCAGTTTATGAATTAGCAGTAGATGTAGTCAGTTATGAAGACAACATAGCCAGTTCCAACTCATTGGGTGCTATGTTCAAACGATTTGATACCTCTAAAGGGCTAGAGAACTGGGTGAAGCAAATCACAGGCAATAATGACCTAGAATTTCGTGGTGGCTACGGCGAACCTCCCTTTATTAATAATCCAGAATTAGTAGATTTAGAAAAACAAGAAGTGTTGCTGACTGCTGCATCAGAGTTTCCTGAAGGAAATAATCTTGTCTCTGCATACGATTTAACTCGGTTTATTTCCATGCTGGGATGGCATCACCACATCGGGGATGAAGCCCGACTGCCAGATGCCCAGTGGAATAGCCTGCAAACCATCGTTAGAGCTATGGGCACTAGCGCTTCCCTTTACACTGAAAATGCGATTCAGATTTTAGGCTTGCAGGACGTTATCAGTTCTCCCGTGATTATATCTAAGCTGGGGAACGGGTACAGCGATACCAGGAAAACCTATGAAATAGTTTACGTTGCACTGGTGCAGTTCGTTGACGAGCTACCAAAAGCTGACGAAAAGCCAGCCAAGCTGAGAACATGCGCTATGGCTCTCAGGGGAGCCACTAGCGGCGATGCTGTCAAGCTTGATGCCAGGATGGCAGCCGAAGTTACCGAAATTCTGCGCCGAATAGTTACGGAAGAACTTGCTTGAGGCTCCCCCTCCTGCCATATCAGCATTAAAAATGGTATAATAATAAATTACACCAATAATCGAAAGGGTGACAATTTTAATATTCCAACCATAGATGGACAAAAGTTCCGCCTCAAGGGTGACAATGTGGGAGCTATTGGTTATTTATATTTAGTTGTAGATAGCGCAGTAAGGATAGTTGGCTGCTGCGACAATTCACTGCATGCTTTGGCAATAACAAATATTGACAAAGCTCTAATAACCAAGGGTGCTTGCATCAAAGGAGACAAACTTTATGACCAATCAAAATCCAAACGCTAAAGAAGCTCATGAAAACATTGACCCCATTTCCCATGAACCAGGTGCGCATCCAGTAGGCACGGGTGTTGGTTCCGCCGGTGTTGGTGCTGCGGCTACGGTAGTGGGTGGTTTAATGGGTGGTCCAGTTGGGGCGGTAATTGGGGCTGTAGTAGGCTCAGTGGTTGGCGGTTTGGCTGGTAAGGGCGTAGCTGAAAGCATGAACCCTACGGCAGAGGACTCTTACTGGCGTGAAAACCACGCCTCTCGCCCCTATGCCGCAACTCACAGTTATGAGGATTATCAACCTGCTTACCGCACGGGATATGAAGGCTACGCTCGCCATGCCGAAACTGGCAAAACTTATGACGAACTAGAGCCGGACCTCCAAACGGAATATGAGCGCACCAATGGTGCATCGGGCTTGCCCTGGAGTCAGGCAAGACACGCTACACGGGATGCGTGGTCTAAAGTCGATGCAGAACGGCGAACTGGCGCTCAAAACCGTCCCATCGTCTAAGTAGGGTCGATCGCATAACTACAAAACGACCCGCCGCCAATACTACGGGTATGGCGGGGGCGCATTATAGCCCGTAGCGTTAATGGTAAAGATTCGATAAAAAAGGGGAGTTATGATGAATTCTGAAAACACCAAAGCCAATGAACCTGGTGAAAATCGCGATCCCATATCCCATGAAGAAGGTGCCCATCCAGTGGGTACTGGTGTGGGTGCCGCTGGTGCTGGCGCGGCTGGTACGGTAATTGGCGGTTTGCTAGGTGGTCCAGTTGGGGCAGTAGTTGGCGCTGTAGTAGGCTCGGTGGTTGGCGGTTTGACTGGTAAGAGTGTGGCTGAAAATATTAACCCCACAGAAGAGGATACTTACTGGCGTGAGAATCACACGTCCCGCCCTTACGTAGAGCCGAATCACACTTTTGAAGAATATCAACCCGGATACCAGACTGGATATCAAGGGTTCGATCGCTACGCCGACACCGACAAAACCTATGAAGAGGTAGAGCCGGAGCTACAAGCTGATTATGAGAAGAACCACGCGGCTGCCACCTTGCCGTGGGAACGGGCAAAAGAAGCTACACGCGATGCCTGGGTCAAACTATATGAAGAACGGCTAGTTGCAAACAAAACCCGTGTTAAGACGGGTGAAGTTACAGTCGGCAAGCGCGTTGAAACTGAAACGGCACGGGTAGCAGTCCCCGTTGAGAAAGAACGAGTGGTAGTTGAGCGAGTCACGCCAGCAGATGCGGGAACTGCTGTTTCACCTGAGAGCGTTAACTTCGGTGGTGGGACTGCGGCACGGATCGAAGTATACGAAGAAAGGGCTGACATTAGCAAGGAAGCCGTGTTGCGTGAGGAAGTTAACATCAGGAAAGAAGTACAACACGATACTGTGCAAGTCGAAGACAAAATACGTCGAGAAGAGTTAGACATGGATGCTCAAGGTTTGCCTGTTACCGAGCTTCCTCATACAACTCCCCCTAAATAATTGCCTAAGCTAGGCTTTTCGATTATCCGTAAAGAAACCATAGTTGACTAATCCGCGCGTACAGTCCCTGTTTTCAGCTTGAGACTTTTCTCAACCAGAATGATAGGGAGGAAGGCGCGGTTTAATATTTTGAATTGGCTCTCAACGACCATTTAAAATTGGTCGTACAACCAAAAAGCCCAAGCCAAAAGCCGTCACTACAATCACAAAAATGGCTACTACTAACCATAAGCCACTAACCTCGGAGGCACTTTCTGGCTGTGTCGGGCGACGAGCGGGACTTTCTTCCTGTTCTGTATATAACTGTTCGGGAAATACCGATGCTGGTGGTTCTACTTGCGGTGGAGGTGGTACTTCCACCTGTGGGACAACTGCCGAGGGGCGAGGACGGCGCAGATTAGGGGCAGGGCTGGGTTCAGTCCGAACTTCTGGGTAAGTATAGGTAGCTCCCCTAAACCCAACTTGTGGCATGGAGTTGAGTACCTCCTGCATCTGCAGGGCTGACTGAACGGCTTTTTCAACTTCTTGTCGCAACTGTTGATTTTGTCTAGTTAACTGCTGGTTTTGACCATTCAGGGAGTCGAGCATCGCCTGTGTTGCCTGCAACTCCGCTGCTAGTTCTCGGTATACCGAAATCGGCACAGCAGGACGATAGGAGTTGTTTGTTGCTGGTGTTGGATGACCACTCGGTGTATTATTTCGCATTTGTTGGTTTGATACTGGGATTAAATGTTATGAGTTTAGCAAAATTTTATGTAAACCAAAGATAGGTTCCACCCCCGCCTCAGTGATGCTGAAGTTGGCGAACGCGGATGAACGCTAATGAATTTGGATTTTCTCGCCACAGCCTAAAATTTAATCTATATCTGAATTCTGGATTTGGAAATAAAATTAGAGAGATTTTAGATTTTAAATACCAAAATTATCGGTAATCTTTTCTTTAAAATCTAAAATCCCTTTTTAGCGTGGGGGACGCCGCCTTTGGAGAAATTCCGGAATATCTAACCCTGGTGAAGATTTCGGCTCCGTAGTGGGTGGGGTTTGAGTTGGAGTGGGTGTCAGCGGACGTCTGGGTGGGGGCGCGGTTTTTGCTGCAGGTACCACAGGTTGAACTTCACCACTAAAGCCCGTGGCAATCACAGTAATTCTGATCTCGCCTTGCATTCTGTCATCAATCACGGCCCCAAAAATAATATTGGCGTTGGGATCGACGACCTCATAAATTGTTTCCGCTGCCGCATTGACTTCATGCAGGGTGAGATCGCTGCCCCCAGTAATATTAAACACCACACCTCGTGCCCCTTCCACAGAAGACTCTAGTAGGGGCGAACTAATTGCCGCCATCGCCGCTTCTCTAGCGCGAGATTTCCCAGAGCCAATCCCAATCCCCATCAGCGCCGAGCCTGCATCTGCCATTACGGCACGCACGTCAGCAAAATCAACGTTAACTAAACCAGGGATTGTGATAATATCTGAAATTCCTTGCACACCCTGACGCAGGATGTCATCCGCATGCCGAAATGCGTCTTGCAACGGCGTTTGCTCTGGGATCACCGAAAGTAGCTTATCATTAGGGATAATGATCAGTGTATCCACCCGACTTTGCAAAGCGGCAATGCCTTCGTCTGCCTGACTGGTGCGGCGACGCCCCTCAAACAGGAAAGGGCGTGTAACCACTCCTACAGTCAAGGCACCCAATTCTTTGGCTACTTCTGCCACAATCGGTGCTGCACCAGTGCCAGTGCCGCCTCCCATCCCAGCGGTGATGAAAACTAAGTCAGTGCCTTCTAGCGCCTGAGCTATTTCATCACGAGATTCTTCAGCGGCTTTTTGACCAATGGCGGGATTGCCGCCAGCACCGAGACCGCGCGTTAACTTTTGTCCCATCTGCAAGCGTTTGGCAGCTGATGACTGTAATAGCGCCTGGGCATCGGTGTTGACGGTCCAAAACTCAACACCGACGATGTCACTGGCGATCATGCGGTTAACCGCATTGCCGCCGCCTCCACCAACACCAATCACTTTAATTTTGGCGACGCTACTGGGCACGATATTGTCACTCCTGGTTTCTTCCCTGGGAATGCCTTTGGCATCGTTATTAGAGCCTAAGTACAGCCCAGAGTGACTAAAGGGATTTGAGTTGTTCACAGCTAGTGAATAACCTGCGTTTCCTGTGGGATCGTAACTTTGATGGGCAAGTCCTAGTTTACTATTAAGCGCCATTGCAATAGAAAATGGTAGATAAACAACTTTTTAGTTTGAGTAAGCGATATGAGTCAACTATGTTATGTTATATATTTTTGTAACAATCATAAACACAATTTTTCCTGTTGACGGTTGACGGTTGACGGTTAAGAACCTTAACATTCCTTTATGATACTTAGTTATGAGCTTGATTACTATCCTTTTTTAAGGTAGAATCTGCTGCTTTCATCTGAATAGAGGGAGAAGCAGGGTTTTTCAGGTCAATATAGGCGATTTGAGCGACATTGATATGGGCTGGCAGTTCTCGCAGGCGATCTAAAACACTGAGTTGTTTGGGGAGGCGGGAGCTGTAAGCACCTAAATGCACACTTCCTAGCTGAGTTTTGAACACTAAATTGAGTGGATCTTGGAAATTAATCTCAAAAACTTTCACCGCACTGCGGCTTACCGCTTGGTAAACACTAGGCCAGTAGGGACGATTTTGAGCGGTAAAGCCAATAACTTTGAGAGTAGGCAGGTGGAGAGGGTGCTTTAGAGCCTTGTAGCTGTCTATAGGAATCCAGACGCCTTGGGCATCCAACAAAGCCACGGCTCCTGAGTGAGATGGTGTATTGTTGGAAGTCTCTACCAACTGGGCTAGAGCTACTGGCTGCCGCTCTTTCACTTCGATAGTCAGCCTGGGTGGCAAGAGTTGGCGATTAACAGTAGCTTCGGCAATGGGGGGTTGGGACTCTAAATATGCGGCAATCACTTGCGGCTGGAGTCGCAGCAAGGACTGAGGATACTTCAGGGGCAGTAGCTCACGAATGGCTGTATCTGAGAGTAATTGATTACCCTCAATATCAATTTGCTCGCTGTAGCGGATCACCCAGGATGGTTGAGTGGTTTCCCAGACTAAACCACCCGCTAGACTGGAGACGATGAGCGCTCGCCAAATCGCTTGACAAGCTTTTATCCGTCGCTGGCGTCGTTTACTTGCACGCCGCTGGGTTAAGTCTGCTTGAGAGACTGGTATGTAGATGCTTGTCATCTGTTGCTCTCAATCCTTTTTAAGTAAGTGATTCAGGCTTTTTGTGTAAGGGATAGTGCTGCTGGCATCTGTGGGTGATTACCACAGCTTGTTCCATTCGACATGGGATGCGTTTCCCATCTACCCATTTAACCACTCTTTCGGTAGATTGGTACAGTCTTGCCGATCGCTTTTATCAAAAATTAAGGTTTAAGAGTAGGGAGCCAGGAGCCAGGAGCCAGGAGCCAGGAGTCAGGAGCCAGGAGTCTGGAGTCTGGAGAGCATTATGGTAAGCATCTAGTAACTTGCTCACCTCCTCAAGTTGAGAGAGTAATTCGTTGCTATCTCCATAACCCAAATCTTTCGCCAAAATCAAATAATAGCGACATTCTTCAAGAGAACCTTAGGCAATATTCATAAACCTAGCTTTATCAGGTCTATTCTTTTTTTTGAACCCCTCTGCTATATTTGCTGGAATAGAAACTGCTGCTCGGCGTAGCTGGGAAGTCAATCCATAAATTTCTGTTTTGGGAAACTCCCCGATGAAACTATATGTGGACAAAACAAAGAGATGTTCTTTTTGCCAAACAATTAAATCTTGAAAACTTTTAGCTGCTGTTCTATTCATTACTACTCCTGACTCCTAACTCCTGACTCCTGACTCCTGACTCCTGACTCCTATTAAAGATCAACCGTAATGAGGGGTAAGCCCCTGCATTGTTATATTTAAATTTCATGGTAAGTATGTAGAATAACAACACCCAGAGTATTGAACCACACATTTAGGTCAATATGAAACTAGACTTTTCTAAGTTTTACAAAGCCTGTAACCCAGCCAAGACTCTTGTGGTGGGGAACCCTGAGGATCGAAAGTACTATATAGATTTTTCGTCAGTACGGGGTGGCAAGATTATTGAAAGTATAGGGCGAACGATTACCCGTATTTCCCCTGATGAACCTACTTGCCAGCTATTTACAGGACATATTGGTTGTGGTAAGTCCACTGAGCTGTTACGACTCAAAAGCGAGTTGGAACAGCAAGAATTTTATGTGGTTTACTTTGAGTCTAGTCAAGACCTGGACATGGCGGACGTTGATATTAGTGATATATTGTTGGCGATCGCTCGTCAAGTCAGCGAAAGCCTGGAAGCCAGTGGCATCCACCTCAAACCTAGGTACTTTGCTGAGTTGTTCAACGAAATCAAAGACTTTTTGCAGATGCCGATCGATCTTACAGGGGAAGTAGAGTTTTCTGTTGGCATAGGTAAAATTACTGCCAAAACCAAAGCAAGTCCGACGCTCCGCAATCAGGTGAGGCAATACCTGGAACCTAGAACCGAAGGGATTTTGAAAGGTATAAATACTGAAATCCTCAACCCCGCCAATCAGGAACTCAAATGTCGTGGCTACCAAGGCTTAGTTGTGATTGTCGATAACTTAGATCGGGTGGATAATCGTACTGGACCCTCAGGGCGATCGCAGCCAGACTACTTGTTTATCGATCGAGGCACCCATTTACGACGACTGAACTGCCATGTAGTTTACACCCTGCCACTATCATTAAATTTTTCTAACGAATATGAAGAACTGAAAAATCGCTTAGGGGGCGGAGTCGCGCCCAAAGTGTTGCCGATGGTGCCAGTGCAGTTACGCAAAGGCGGTGACTGCCGCGAGGGGATGGCTTTACTGCGACAGATGGTGCTAGCGCGTGCCTTTCCAGACGTCGAGCCAGAGAAGCGTTTGCAGCTAATTACAGAGGTTTTTGATTCAAAAGAAACCCTTGATCGGATGTGTCGCATCAGTGGCGGTCATGTCCGCAGCTTACTAGGACTACTATATAACTGCCTGCAACAGGAAGATCCACCCTTTTCTCGTCACTCTTTAGAACATGTGATCAAGGGATACCGCGATGATTTAGTCCTGGCAATCGAAAATGAAGAGTGGGAATTGCTGTTTCAAGTAGTGCAAAACCAGCTCGTAAAAGGTGAAAAAGAATACCAAGTCCTGTTACGGAGTATGTTCGTATTTGAATACCGAGACGAGCAGGGACGCTGGTTTGGGATTAATCCCTCTTTGGCAGAAACGGAAAAATTTAAATCTCTGGTAGCTTCCAGACACTGGGTATAAGTTCGACACCAGCATTTACCGGATATAGCAGGAGTCAGGAGTCAGGAGTCAGGAGTCAGGAGTCAGGAGTCAGGAGTCAGGAGTAAAGCCTTTACTGTGACTGGATTTGAGATTGAGAGAATGTCAACACCGCCTTATCGGTTGCTATAACTTTACACTTCGTTAGTTCTATGGATAGCAGTTTAAATATTTCCCTAAGTCTAGATTCAAGACGAGCCGAAGAGCTAGCCGCATTTAACGAGCGATCGTTGAAAACATTAGCCAGGGCAATAAATCTTTCCCAAGGACATTTTGCGCTAATTTTGGTTCGTTGCAATTATGCAGAATTGCGGGAAGAGATGAGCCGTCGGTTACAGGATTCATGCTCGGTAAAACTGGAAGAGCTATTTATATCCCAATCGATCAAGACTCTGTTTACTAACATCCGAGCTGAGATCGATAAACCTGTTCCCGCCTTAATGGTCTTTGGGTTAGAGTCAGTGAAGGCGATCGAACAGGTGCTAGTTTCTACTAACCAGCTTCGGGATGAGTTTCACGCCCATCTTCCATTCCCAGTAGTGTTATGGGTGACAGAGGAAGTTCTGCAAAAGCTGACGCGACTGGCACCTGATTTCAGAAGTTGGGCAGCCACCTCGATTAAATTTGAACTCGCCCCCTGTAGATTAAATGCTTTGTGGCGTCAAATCGCAGATCGGCTCTTTGAGAGTCTTTTGTACCTGAAAGGTCAGAAGTGTCTGTCTAATGAAGCTCTCGATTTAGCTCCCGGTTGCTACAGACGCCAGGAACTTGAGTCTGTCCGCCGAGATCTGCATTCTAACGGGATGGATTGCGATCCCGAATTGGATGCCACCACGCAATTTGTACTAGGGCGAGATGCCTATGCCAACGACCTTGTTGACACTGCCTTAGAGCATTATCAGCAAAGTCTTAAATTTTGGCAGCAAGCAAGCAGACAAGAAGACAGCGCTAACTTTAATAATTCATATTTAGACCGTCAAGGGGTAATACTTGTTCATATTGGACTGTGTTATCGCCGCCAAGCTGAACTACAACCTGCAAGAAAGAACAACCACTGGGAGACAGCTAAGGATTTCTTTTTTGCTGCTATCGAGCTGTTTGAAGGGCAAAATCGCCCACAAGTAGTCGCTAAGTTAATCACCCTGACAGGAGAGATACTGCGACATCTAGGTAGATGGGAAGACTTAGAGAACCTGGCGTTAAAATCTCTGACTAAACTGGAAAATTATAACAGCCCAGTGCAATTGGCTCAAGCCAACGGCTTTTTGGCTGAAGTTGCCCTGAAGCAGTCACAGCCCTTGGCAGCATATCAAGCGGCTCAAACTGCTCTGTTTCTGATGGCAAAATTTTCTCAACAACAGCAATCTTCATCGACAGCATCGGAACCTTGTCCGTCTGCTGGTAAACAGAATCAAGGGTTATATTTGCTACTTTTGGCAAAAGCAGAGCGGCAGATGGAGCAACCCTTCATCGCTGGCAAGCACCTGGAAAGAGCTAAACAGGAAAGTGAGCCAGAGAGCGATCCCCAGCTTTACCTTGACATTTTGTCGGAGTTGCGATCGCTTTATTTTGAGCAAGGTCGATACTTGGAAGCGTTTGAAATTAAGCAAGAGCAACGTTCCCTGAAGCAGCAGTATGGGTTCTCTACCTTTATGGGAGCAGGTCCCCTACAGCCCCAGCGACGACAAACAGGCATCAGTGGCAATAACAGCGCCCAAGTAGCCCAGGAAATTGTAGCAGCAGGGCGTCAGCAAGATGTGCAGCGACTGTTGGAAAGAATTGGTCGTAATGACTACAAATTAATTGTAATTCATGGGTCTTCTGGCGTCGGTAAAAGTTCACTGATTAATGCGGGTTTAGTACCAGCACTGGCACGGCAAACTATCGGAGCAAAAAAAGCCTTACCTGTGGTACAGCGAGTTTACACCGATTGGGTGGTTAACTTGGGTCGCTCCCTAGAGTCAGCGCTTATCCGGGTAGGAACTTCACTGGTGGGGGACCGCGAGCAGTTAAACTCAATTCAGGGTATTACCCAAGAATTGCGCTCTATAGCACACCGCAATGTGTTAACGGTTCTGATTTTTGACCAGTTTGAAGAGTTTTATTCTGTTTGTGACTCAGTAGTAGAACGACAAAAATTTTATGATTTTTTGCGTGATTGTCTGAACTTACCCTTCGTCAAAGTTATCCTATCCCTCAGAGAAGATAATCTGCATTATTTATTAGAATACGAACGTCGTAGCAATTTGGATGCTATCAACAACAATATTTTGGATAAGCAGATTCGCTACTGCCTGGGTAACTTTTCAGTTCAGAATGCCAAAAATGTCATAAAAACTCTAACAGAAGGCTCCCAGTTTCATCTAGAGCCAGAGTTGATTGATGAATTAGTAAGGGATTTAGCTGGTGAAGTGAGAGAGGTACGTCCAATTGAGTTGCAGGTGGTGGGAGCCCAACTACAAGCAGAAAATATCGAAACTTTGGAACAATACTGGAGTCTGGGTGACTGCCCTGTGTCAGCTTTAGTGGCGCGATCGCTTGAAGATGTAATCGCAGATTGTGGACAGGAGAACGAAAACGCAGTTTGGTCGGTGTTGTTTTATTTAACCGATGAGAAATGCACCAGGCTGCTAAAAACTTGGTCGGAGTTGTTAGCTCTTACTGTGACATGGGGGCATAGTAATAAACTACAGCAACAACCACTGTCCCACCAACAATTAGACTTGATTTTAAATATTTTGGTTGGTTCCGGTCTATTGTTTCGGGTGAGGGAAGATCCAGAAGATAGATATCAACTAATTCACGATTATGTGGTTGAGCCTATTCGTCAACAATACAGTTGGCGCTTCCAATTCCAGCTTGCTTCCCAAATAAAAAAGACTGAGACTGAACTAATACGAGTTCGCAAACAACGACTGCGAGCCATTGCTGTTGGGGCAATCATGGCAATGCTGGCAGCGACTTCTGGTGGCTTTGCGATCTTGAGCGAGACTCAAACAAGACTGGCACACAAATTTGAGACGAATGCCGAGTTGACTGCTCTGAGTGCTTCAACAGATGCCCTATTTTTCAGCAATAAAAAATTTGATGCCCTTTTACAAGCAGTCAGGGCAGCGACGCTCCTAAAGAAGACGAAAGAAAGTCAGGTTTTTCCTTTCGCCTTTCTCCTTTTTCCTACCACAAAAGTAGAACCAAATACTCAACTACAGGTGGTAACGTCTCTCGAACAAGCAGTTTACGGCGTCAAAGAGCGCAATCGCTTAGAAGGGCATCAAGATGTGGTAGAGGATGTCAAATTCAGCCCAGATGGTCAAACGATCGCTTCTGCCAGCAGGGACAAAACCGTGAAATTGTGGCGGACTGATGGCACTTTAATTTGTACCTTTACTGGCCATGAGGATAGCGTCAGCACAATATCCTTTTCTGCTGACAACCAACTAATTGCCTCTGCTAGCTGGGACAAAACGATCAGAATTTGGCGTCGCGACTGCTCTCCCGTGAAAGTTATTCGGGGTCATGCGGGACATGTCTATGGTGTAGCTTGGTCGCCCGACGGACAGCGCCTTGCTTCTGCCAGTGGTGATGGTACGGTGAGAATCTGGACGGTAGATGGTACGTTAATCAACACTCTCCAAGGGTATAAGGGTGCGGCAACCTGGGTGAGCTTCTCTCCCGACGGAAGTACGATCGCCACTGGGGGTGACGACAAAACAGTAAAACTGTGGGACTCTAGAGGCAGGTTGCTCAAAACTCTGATTGGTCACGCCGGCAAAATTACCAGTATTAGTTT
Source organism: Oscillatoriales cyanobacterium PMM_0019 (assembly GCA_949127975.1). Classification (GTDB taxonomy): domain Bacteria; phylum Cyanobacteriota; class Cyanobacteriia; order Cyanobacteriales; family CASBRB01; genus CASBRB01. Next base: position 19,127 of record CASBRB010000076.1, read on the forward strand.
TAGCCCCGATGGACAACTGCTTGCCTCTACCAGTGATGATAAAACTGTGAAACTCTGGAGTCTCACTGACAATGCCTCAAGCATCAAGCCGATCAAAAGCCTGCCTTTACAAACCCTAAAAGGTCATGATAACTGGGTTTTCGGTGTCAGTTTCTCACCAGACTCTCAGATGATTGCTTCTGCTGGTGAAGACAATACTGTCAGGCTGTGGAATCGCAACGGCAAGTTGCTGGAAGTTTTTCAGGGGCACAATGATGGTGTCACAGGCGTTTCTTTTAGTCCAGATGGCAGTACCATCGCTTCTGCCAGTTTTGACAAAACAGTCAGACTTTGGAGCCTCAAAGGGATACCGCTGACAGTTTTGAAAGGGCACAAGGATGAAGTTAATGATGTCAATTTTTCGCCTGATGGTCAGATGCTGGCGTCTGGCAGCAAGGATAAGACTGTCAAACTCTGGGATCGCAGTGGCAAGCTCTTACAGACTTTGCAGGGGCATAAAGATCGTGTAACTAGGGTCAGTTTTAGCCCAGATTCCCATTATCTTGCCTCTGCCAGTAGGGACAATACTATAAAACTCTGGACGAGCAACGGCACCCTGGTGAAAACGTTGACTGGTCATCTAAATGGGGTATTGGATGTGGAGTTTAGCCCGAATGGGCGTATAATTGCGTCTGCCAGTAAGGATAAGACGATTAAACTTTGGGATGTTAGTAGTGGCCGATCGATCTCAACATTGACAGATCATACTGATATTGTCAGTGCTGTGGTTTTCTCACCTGATGGTAAGCTCCTTGCTTCTGCCAGTGATGACGGCACGGTGAAACTGTGGACGGCTGACGGCAAGAAGCTGAAAACCCTGAAAGGGCATATTGGCTGGGTTTTAGATGTCACATGGAGCCCCGATGGTCAACTGCTGGCTTCAGCCGGTTATGATAATACGGTAAAACTTTGGCGACGCAACGGTTTGGAAGTGCGAACCCTCAAAGGTCTTACTGATAGTGTGGCTCGCGTCCGTTTCAGCCCCTTTGGTGATATTTTGGCAACTACTAGCTGGGATAACCGAGTGCAGCTTTGGGGTTTAGATGATACGTTGATTAAAACTCTAGAAGGTCATCACGAGCGCGTTACCGCCATCAGTTTTAGCCCTCGTGGGCGGCTGTTGGCTTCAGCCAGTAAAGATAATACGGTGATGCTATGGAATCTGGATGTAGATGATTTGCTTCATCTGAGCTGCGACTGGTTACACGACTATCTCCACAACGACCCCAGAGTTAAAGATAGCGATCGCCATCTTTGCGATTCTAGATCTTAGATGCAAAGATTTTGAAAATGGTGTTACTCCCTCTGCTCCGAAATTCTTTCTCGTTCCCAGGCTCTGCCCTTGTCTTTACCCACATTTTTTATGCTGGAGTTGGACATGTTTAGAGTGAGAAAACGAGCTTCTACGGAACACTCGCAGGGCTTTTTCACCCTCATCCCCCAACCACTTCTCCTACCCACCCCCAACC
>CASBRB010000077.1 GCA_949127975.1 Oscillatoriales cyanobacterium PMM_0019
AGATCTATTTCTAGAGATGAATTGTGTTCACATCTGCAATGGGGTAAAAGAATAAATAGGGAGAGGTCTTGTGGACTTCTCTAAACTTTTTAGGATCGGGTATTTCAAATGACTAAGACTTCATTATTCTCAGGAATTGTTCTAGCAACGGCAGTTCTAAGTTTAGGTGTACCGGGTTCTGTTTTTGCTACAGGTTCGGAGCAAAGACCGATTGCTCAGAATGGACTTTTGTCCGAACACTCTGCATTGCAAAGTTCCTCTCCTGAACTTATCGCTGCATGGCGCTGCGTCAACAGACGGGTCTACCATCCAGCGCACTACACTCGTGGTATTTTAGGCAGAAGGGTGTACCACAAGGGTTACTACAGCACCAAACGGGTGTGTTCCTAGTAGCTCTACTTGAATTGACTGAGTACGCGCTTATGGGATGTCGGCTTCAGTCATTTTCTCGTTCCCAGGCTCTGCCTGGGAACGCTCTTGTTGAGGCTCTGCCTCCTAATTCTATGCGCCAGAAGGCTGTACGCGATAGCGAAGCGCTGCTGCCAAGCAGATCGCACAGCCGAAGTCCGGAGTGCGGGGTGCGGAATGTAGGTAAGATGGTTCCAAGTTATGTAGGTTGGGTTGAGGAACGAAACCCAACATTTGCTTAGCTCTTCCTCACCACTCTCTCCTTAGGGAGTAACTTACAAAGCTGAATCAAAAATTTGTTGTGCTGTTAGGTTGAGTTGGGGGAATAAAGGCGATGCAATCAAATTATTTCCCCTAAACACAGTCATTTGATAATCTCCTTCAACTAATTCGCAAATTGTCATGGTTGGTTGTTTAGGATTACCAGTAAATCTTTTGCCACCTAGAGCGCCATAGTCCACAATCCAATACTCAGGAATCCCGATGTCTTCGTACTCGCTGAACTTTTTGTAGTAGTCGTCTCGCCATCTGGTGCTAACAACTTCAACTACTAATGGGATAGATGCAGCTTGAATAACAGTTGAGCACTTGCTCCACAAAGGTTCATTAACGAGATTGTCATGATTTACTAACAAAATATCGGGAGAATAGGCTGAATCATTATCCGGAACTTTGACAAGGGCAGTTTTGGGGATGCGAAACGGAAGTCCCATTTGCAAGAACTGGAAGGTTATCTGTGCCGCCAAAAATCCCACAACATTTTCGTGTTTGCCAATTGGTTGTGGCATTTCTACAATGACTCCTTGATGTAGTTCGTATCGCACCCCGTTTGAGGGGTACCACTCGATAAATTGTTCAAAGGTTACTAAGTCGGGTAGAGTTTGGATCATAGTTACTACCTCCAAATATATTTGAATTTACTATAACTGCCCCTGGATTTTGCCACCAGATAAGAGATCTACCGTCTACCTTCTTCAATTTGGCATACCTTTAGTTGTTGTAGTGCTTCAGGATGGGTGACAAAATAAGATTTTAGCCACAGGCAGCCCCGCTCTAGCAGTTGGTCTAAGTTTTCAACCTGCCACACTTTCGCAGTGTTGTCCATCCGCTGTCCATCCGGGCTAAAACTGGCGCTGTCTCAGATAATCGTTCGGCTTCAGTCGTTTACCGACAATACCAGTTGGGGTGTAGGAATGTGATGGTCTTCTCGCATCGGAACCACAGCAGTGCCAACTGAAAAGAACTCTATGACATGAGAATTCCACGAATAAGAGCCTTCCTGAATTTGCACCCCGACAATCCCCTCTGCTTGCAGGTGAGCTGCTTCAGCCTGCATCCGCTCCATTGCTAATTCGCGGGCATCGTACAAACCTTGAGTGAAATTGGTCATTTCCACATTTTGACCAATATTTTTGAACCACTGACCTAAACCTTGACGAGCAATATGGTAAACGCAGTTGCCCATTACTAAACCAACAGGGCGATAGCCAGCCCGCAGCAGCGTCCAGAAATCTTGCCCCGATAAGTCGCTCGTGAACGGCTTGTCCTCCACTGTTTTGAAGGAAATAGTACGGTTACTAGAGATAACAGCCGTACCAATTGCCACAAACTCAGCTAAATTTGGTTCCCATTCCATGTGCTTGGCTGTGAGGCGTACCCCCACAATCCCATCAGCACCGAGAGCATCGGCTTCTTCTTCCATGCGGCTCATCGCTAGTTCACGAGCATGGTACATTGCCTGAGATAGCACTGTCATTTCTTGGTTCTGGTTCCAGTTAGCTACCTGAAAACCGATGTGATATATAGAGCAACCGACAACCAACCCCACAGGCTCAAAGCCTAATTCTTTAACTAGCAAAAATTCGTTAACAGATAAGTCACTGGTAAATAAACGAGCTTTGCCACCTTGTCCGCGCATAGATTCTAGGCGTTCGCGGGCATGGGCTGGTAAATCGGCAGGCATGGGTTGATTAGTAGTCATATTTGGGGAAGAGGTAATTGGTAATTGGTGAGCCTACATATTTATCTTGATATTTTCCGACTTGCCACTTTTCAGGTTATATATTAACAGGGGCGATCGCGCCGATTTCTGCTTCGGTGGCTCATCTTCCAGAATTGCTGTGCCGATCGCAATAAAATGAGCTAAAAGATCGTGGTATTTTGTATCGTTGATCTCGTACTCGATATCTTCTACATCGGTATCAATATCCATGCCTACTGCTCCTGAAGCTCCCAGCTTCTGGACATCGGCAGTTAGACGGCTCATTGCTAAATGACGAGCTAATTGGAAACCTTGGGTATACTGGGTTAATTCCTGATTCATCAGCCAATTACCTGACAACAGACCAAACAGCCCTGGGTTGACGATCGCTCGCGTGTTGTTATCAGTATGTATATAGTACGAGCAAATCCCAAAAACTAATCCCTTCGGCCAGTAACCAGCTTGATGCAACTGCCAAAACTCTTGCCCACTCAGGTCACTGGTAAACGGTTGAGGGTCTGGTGTGCGTGAGGGAACGCGAATGGCTGTACCGACTGCTGTGAATTCAATTGTTCTAGAACTCCAGTCGAAGTTTCTGGTTTTCAGCCGCACACCGATAACGCCAGAAGCTCCTAGTATAGCAGCTTCTTGCCGCATCCGACTGACAGCTAATTCTCGTGCTGCCAACTGCGCCTGAGTTAAGCTAGTCAGTTCTCCGGTGAAGGTTCGATAATTGCGGAAATAGCCCCAAAAGCTGACTTTGTAGAAGGCAGTACCCATCACCAATCCAATAGGCTGGTAGCCTGCCTCTCGAGTTAGCAGATACTCTTGGCAGCTTAAATCGCTGGTAAAGAAGTTAGCGCCCTGCCGTTTCTGGATTTCTAAGCGCTCCCTAGCCTGGGTTGGAATATTACCCATCTCCAACGCTTTCAAGCTTGCTGCTTGTTTTTGGCGTGCCAGCTTTTCCGCTTCCGATTCTTGACCCCAAAATGGCATAGGTTTTTACCTACCCTATAACAAATTTATTCAAGGCGCGACGAGTTTGTTCGCTGCGAGATGCTAACTCCGCAAGCTGTTGGGCAACCTCATCAGTCCACTGCTCGACGGGAATCTCAGTTGTTTTGAGAACAACTCCCCGCACCATCTTCATGACTTTGGCTCTTAATGAGCCGTGGCTTTCCCGAACTATTTGATATTGGTAATCGTCAAAGCGTACAGTGATTTCAACAACTGGATGCTCTTTGGATAGAAACCACCCGCCACGAGTTACTGTGGTGTTTTGGGGTAAAGACTGCTCCAGTTTTTTAGCTAGAAACTCCAACAGATCTCCTGACTCCTGACTCGCCATGCGTAAGGAAGCAGCCAGTACATCAACCTCTAGGGCGCGATCGAGATTCTCTCCCATGAGAAAGTTACCTAACGTGAGTGTGAAAGCCCCCGTGTTTTAACCGGGGTCGAAGTGAACAGGGCGAATACATTCGCTGTTAAGATCCCATCATCTTATAGTATAGCACTCTCCTCGCAGATACATCTGCGTTCATCTGCGTTCATCTGCGTTTCAAAAAGTGTTAGCCGAAAGGTATACTTAAGAAGCCGCAGCAAAGATTTGTTTTGCCGTCAGTCGTAACTCAGAAAAGACTGAAGATACGAGCAAATCGTCATTCCGAAATAATCGCTTTTGATACTCGTCTTCGACCAGAGTACAAATTGTGATAGTCGGTTGTTTCGGTTTGCCAATATACTCTCTGCCGCCAATGCCCAGGTAGTCCACAATCCAATACTCAGGAACTCCTAAAATCGTATAGTCTTCAAATTTTCGCGCATAGTCGTTCTGCCAATTAGTGCTGACAACCTCAACGATCAGCTTTATAGTACTTCCCAGCGTGACTATTGGCTGTTTCTGCCACAACGGCTCGCTGATTAATCGAGTTCGATCTAACACGATCGCATCGGGGCGAAAAGCCGTTTCTGTTCCTAACAGCTTGATGAGACAGCGATGGAGAATGAAATAATCGGCATCAAGGCGATCGATCTCCACGTTCAGCTTCCGCCCGACAAATGCTGCTACCTGCTCGTGCGGTCCAGTTGGCTCCATTTCGATTAATTCTCCATCAATTAGCTCATAGCCATTGTCATCGCCATAGCGAGTGATGAATTCATCTACGGATATAAGTTGTAGTGCTGGTTGAAGCATCGTAATTGTTTTTCACGAGTTAGAGCAAGTCGATTTTTTGCTTGGGGGAATAATAGGGAAAGACAGTATTAATTTTCCCATCATCCAGTTGCAGATGATTTGCTAGTACGGTGGAAATGACATCACGGAAATCTGTGGTAATAGCTAAGTCGCGACCTTCAAATAGTTGATCTTTTGATAAACCGGGCCATTCGCCATATATCTTACCACCCTTGATGCCACCGCCGAGGAGCCACATTGCATTACCATGTCCATGATCTGTGCCGCCGTTGCCGTTTTCATGAACCGTGCGCCCAAACTCTGACATAACAATAATCGCAGTATCAGAGTAAACAGGACCTAGTCCCTGTGCTAAAGCAGACAAACCATCGCCTAAAGATTTTAGATTTCTAGCCAGTTGCCCATTGCTACCACCTTCGTTGACATGGGTATCCCAACCGCCTAGGGCTAGAAAAGCGAGTTGAACTTGGGGATCTTTTACCATCACTCGTGCTAATTGCTGGGCATCACCAGCAAAACCTCCTGGCGGCGGGGCACCATTATTAGCGTTCATCATTTCTTGTTGGAGATCGGATAGCAGTTGTCCTCGTGCGGCTCGTCCTTCTTGATAAGCTTTGCTCAAAGAGTCATTGCCGCTGTAAAGTTGGTCAAAAGCCGAACCAATTTGAGGACGGTCTACAGGTAAAGGACGGGCTGCACCTCTACCTAAAGGCAGATTAGCAACTGACATTTTACCAGAGAGAATGCGGGGAGTCGCTTCACCCAAGTTTACAGCCTTGACAGGTGTAGGAGTTGGAAGAACAGCTAGTAAGCGATTCATCCAGCCATCCTGTGTAGTTTTGATGCCAGGGGTGCCGCTTTCCATGTAGTCTTGGGCGTCGAAGTGCGATCGCGTCTTATCCTGAGAACCACTAGCATGAACAAACGCCAAACTGCCCTGCTGCCACAAAGGCATCAAAGGAGCCAGGGCTGGGTGCAAGCCAAAGTGACCATCTAAATCTAGCGCCCCTGAAGCTTGATTGGGAGGCGCGATCGCAATCAATGGGCGGGCATCGTAGTAGGCACTATCCCCGTAGGGAACTACTACATTGAGTCCATCTACTGCACCACGTAGAAAGATCGCAATCAACCGTTTGGGGCTGTTGGTAGCGGTAGCGAAGTCTTTAGCGAACCAACCGTGAGAGCCAATTCCAAAAACGGCTGAGGTGCCGAAAATTCCTGTCAGTAGCAAAAATTTACGTCTGTTCATCTGAATCACCGTGAAAAGGTTTGTAGTACGGACTTTAGTCCGTACTCTGAGGGCTCCCGCCCTCACTACGAACGATGGGTAAGGTTTGTAGTACGGACTTTAGTCCGTACTCTGAGGGCTTTAGCCCTCACTACGAACGATGGACAAGGTTTGTAGTACGGACTTTAG
>CASBRB010000078.1 GCA_949127975.1 Oscillatoriales cyanobacterium PMM_0019
CAAGGCAGGCATCAGCACAGTATCAATTACATGGATGACACCGTTGTCGGCAAGAATATCTGTCTGCAAAATTTTAGCGTCATTGACTTTAAAACCATCAGCGGTTTTATCAACCCCGACAATGCCACCCTGAACCGTTTCAACGGAATCTAGCTCAACCAAGTTATCAGTTCTGACATCACCAAAAAGTACATGATAAGTCAGAATCTGCTTGAGTTTGTGAATGTCATTGAGCCAAGAAGCTAGAGTGTGAGCTGGAATCTTGGCAAAGGCGTCGTCTGTTGGGGCTAAGACTGTATACGGACCTGGACTTTTGAGAATATCTAACAACCCAGCAGCTTCAACAGCAGTAACTAGGGTTTTTAAAGATCCGGCATTGGCGGCAGTTTCAACAATATCAGCCATATATTTTCCTAATTTTCATGCTTCATGTTCACAAATACAAGCAGGGAAGGGTCTACGGCATCCTTCAAAAGTTGCAAATTTTAACTATTCGATCGAATTCCTCGTTGTTGGAGTTGCTGCATAAAAAATTCTTCTAAAGATGCGCGTAGCAATTGCATGCTAATCAATTGGGCATCCATCAGGCGGAGGGTGGCTAAAAACTCCTGAGGTTCGCCAAGTAATTTACCGTGCCAACCATCCTCCTCAAATTTTATATCTGTAACCCAGCTATTGAGTATTTCTAGGTTGCCGCCGATACCTTTAACATAGTATGACTTGTCAGGAGATTTAAGTAATTCATCTAGCGAACCGATGCAAATCAATTCCCCTTGGGCGAGGATGGCAATGCGCGAGCATATCTGCTCCACTTCCGCCAGCACATGACTATTAAAGAAAATGGTCTTGCCTTGAGCTTGCAAAGATAGTATAATTTCGCGCATCTGACGGCGTCCCATCGGATCGAGTCCAGACATCGGCTCATCCAGAAATACCACTTCTGGATCGTTAATCAGTGCCTGAGCCATACCAATCCGTTGTAACATTCCTTTAGAATACTGGCGTAGCTGCTTTTTTAGGGCGGCAGACCTTTCCAGTCCGACTAAGTCCAGCAGTTGGGGTATGCGCTGGCGCTGTACGGAAGCTGGGATTTTAAACAATCCAGCGGCAAACTGCAAAAACTCCCATCCGGTTAAAAAGTCGTAGAAATAGGGGTTTTCTGGCAGATAGCCGATGCGTTGCTTAATGCTGCGCTCACCTATAGGACGCCCCAGCAACAATGCCCGTCCCGAAGTAGGACGTACAATTCCCAAAAGAGTTTTGAGCAGCGTCGTTTTACCCGCTCCATTTGGTCCGAGTAAGCCAAAAGTTTCACCCTGCTGCACAGTTAGGGTACATCCTTTGAGGGATGTAATTTTTTGGTTCATCCAGAAGCCCAGGCGGTAGACTTTCCTGAGTTCGTAAGTTTCCACCACTGGTGGAGGCGAGAGGGTAGCGGTTGGGGCTAGCTTGTTGGCAATAGAATCCATTTTAGTTATATTAACACAATGAGTCTATTTATTTTCAAGGATCAAGTATAAATGAACCGCTCTAAGGTCGTTGCCATTGTCACTGGGGCGATTTCACTGATTTTAGCTCTAGCTTACCTTCTCCTTGTCCAGTTTTTAGATTTCCGAGGCGAAATGCTGCCAGCGCCCCAAAGCCAGCTACTTGGAGCCCCCCCTTATACCGCAACGTTAACGGGGGAGGATGTCAACCTAATCCAAAATCCTTGCATCTAAAATCCCAAATCGGTTGAGAGCGGATTAGGCTTGGTTAACACCCTTTAGCGAGACTGTCCTGGTAGATTATAAATGGGTAGCCTTGAGCATGTGATAGGCAATCTTTAGCTGCGTCAGAGCCAGGGGGTAACTCTGTAGCACTTCCCCAGTGGTACCAATAAGTTTGCCAATTTCTTGGTTGCCTTCCCGGCTACAGTAGGGCAACAAGTCAGGTATTTCGTTACACAGCATTTTCTCTAACTGGTTGACTTGTTCCTTAGTAGCATGGCTATCAATTTCCAGGACATCAACCGGCTTGCCCATATCCCGCTCCAGTTCCAGACGAATCGCTGACATATAATCAGTACTACTTCGATCCAACATATTAGTAAAGTCTGGGTGGGGAATGGTAGGTCTGAGTACCAAGCGCACGTTCAGGTGGGTATTTGTCTCCTCGGATACGTCGCTAGGCGGATAGAAACTAACTATTACGTCTGCCCACTGACGCTGAGGACGGATGTACTGTTCGGAATCCGGTTCGCGTTGACGTAGTTGTTGGAGCACTTGTTCTTCAGTGTAGCCCCGCTTCATACAATCCCGCTTAACTTTCCACTTGGCGCGTAGCGATTCTGGCGGTGCTAGGTAAACTTTGACGTCAAAGCATTCCAGAAGATCGCGGGTTGAATAACCAAGCAATCCCTCAGCAATGATAAATTTGTTGGGCTTGATGTACTCCGCTGGCTCAAACATACCAGTCTCGTGGCTGTAGATGGGTTTAAGAATTGCTTGTCCATCCCTGAGTAATTCTAGGTGCTGCTGCATAATATCAACGTAGTTGCAGTCAGGGTGTAGGGCGGAGATACCCAACTTAGCACGCTCAATGCGATCATAGCGGTGGTAATCATCCGTACAGATAACCGTGACATTTTCTTGCCCCAATACCTGGGCAATTCCTTTAGTCAGAGTAGTTTTCCCGGCGGCGCTGTCACCGACGATGCCAAGGATAATTGGGCGATCGCTCATACTTTTTGCTATATTGAAAAATTCTGAATTGGCTTAATTTTAGCGGAAAGTGTTATCCATCCCTCAACTCACCTCGATCGGGATCTACAAGTGGCACATGAGTTAACAAAACTTAATATCGTGTCTTACTCCCTTCCCGCCAGGGCTAACCCCTCAGTAAGGGCTAAAGCCCTCACTACAAACTTTTTCGTTCGTAGTGAGGGCTTTAGCCCTTACAGGTTGGGTTGAGGTACGAAACCCAACCATTTTCCGAAGCGTTCATCTGCGGCAAGCAATACCTACAAAGCTTATTCTCAAAGGGTTCCCAACTATAAATAAGATTTTTTATCAACTTAAGTACGGCAGAGCCGTGCTGTTTAATTGATTTCAATCCCATGATTCCCAGTCTCCCATCCAGTTTTGAAACCAAGTTCTAATCTGTTCCCGACGAGTTTCAAAAATGGCAGCAATCCCGATAAAAGCGATTCCAACAAAAAAACCAATTACCCACTTGAGAAAGGGACGAGAAAAAATGAGAATCCCTAACTGGTAAAAACCATTAACTACAAAAGTTGCGGTTCCTACTAAAAGGAAAGCCCTGATTCTAAAAGCCAATCCTGCAAAAATAGTTATGCAACTTATAGCTCCTGGCACTACCCCACTCGATTGATTGCTCAATAGAGCCACCAGGCAAATAAAACCGCTGCCTACTAAGCGTAAGCTGTGACGCTGCTGTTTATGCTCTGGTAATTTTAGATCGGGATCGACTTGGGCTACATATAATAAGGATAGTCCGATCGGGATAACGTACCATAACGGATCTTTTAGCTGCCAACCTAAAAACTCTCGCAGGACTACCCAGTCAATCAGTACGGCACTAATGTAGGTAAACCGGATTTGCTGGTTTAACCGACAGAGTAAAATATAGAATCCAGCCACAATCAGCAAGCTGATAGAGTTAATTACTGTTATACTTACCCCGATCGCTACCAGTGGTACAATTAAAGCTGTATTCTGCCAGGGTTTTTTTGGCCATCCCCAACTTGACCACGGTAACACATAAATAAAGTAAGCACCTAGACAAGCGATCGCACCTGCCCAAGGTGCTAAAAATGCTCTAAAGGATACTACCAGGAGCTTGTTACCGATGTAAATGGCACTGCCAGCAGCCTCTAACAATCCCAGGTAAACCCAAGCTTCTGCAATACTGGTAACGGGATGGTTGCGTCCCTGCATTATAGCATATCTGGATAGAAATATGCTGGTTCCTAATCCTAATAATATGTTCGATTGGATGGGAACACTCATTGCTGCAAGTAATAGAAAACTGCTCCAACCCCAATGCAGATGCGACACAAGTTTCAAGTCGGCGTTGCTCAAGGGCAAGTAATTTGTAAGCATTGGAGATAGCACGCGATAAGCATACATGATGCTGGTGCCGAGGGCTGCCATCGCTATATATTGATTGCCTTGGGACTGGTGAGAAATTTGATAGAATAAAACTTCATAGGCAGAAACAGATATCCCCACTAAAGCCAGGTAGACTAGGGGTTTAAATTCCTCGCGCCGACGCCCTACACCAATGGCAATTACAGCCAGAGCCAAGGTATATAAACCAGTCCAACTGGTGAAAGCATTAACTCGCAGTACAATTGCCAAAATGCCGTACAATAGTGGGATGATGTTCCAACTGGTAGGAAGACTACTCATACCAGCTCGACGCTGCCACCAATCTCCCGCGATCTGAGTAATCAGTCCTAAAGCGATGTTGGCTATAGTTAAGTTGAGGGTGGAGTGACTAGAAGTGCTGAGTAACTCAGTGGTGAATAATTCCAAGCTCCAACCCAGCCCATAGAATGCCCAATTGTTAGGCTCAACCCAACTGCGGCAAGCAATCCCTCCCATCGTTAGGATGCTAGCAATCAAGACAACATAATCTCTCGGGAGAATTGCCCAATAAACCCCTAGGGAGTGAAAAGTCAGCAGAATTAATTCCAGACTACACAGGGCTAACCCCCAACCATCTGTTGCCTGAGCATAAATTTGTGCTAATTGGGTAGAGCGACTTTTCAGCCAGTTGCGCAGCACCCATAAACTGGTAAGTGCCAACGCGCCAACAACTAACCAACCCGATTCAGAAAGCCTAGGTAATCCAGCAATCCCTTCCCATAAAAAGATACCCAAGCAACTCAAGCCAAACCCTACTGTAATCGCAGCAGCACCAACCTGCCGTATATAGCGGGTATTAACCAACATCAACCCGGTGGCAACACCTAAGCCGATTAATCTAGTACCCGGTACATCCCATATCAGGAATTGCGCCATCCCCAAGGCAACCACGCTCAACCAACTTGCTAATTTACGCTGAGAGCCTTCTGAGCGCGTCGCTACTCCCGTCATAGATAACGGTGCGATTAGCCACAGTACACCCCACCATTGTTGCTCTGGCTCGTGTACCAACAGGATATAACTTAGCCCTGCTAAAACTAAACCCAAATACCAAGCACTGCGACGCCAATTAGTTGTGCCTCCACTAACGCTAAATCCCCACTCTGCCACCATGAGAGTTAATAAAATTACTGCCCAGTTGCTTAGAGTTAGGTTGGGAAACAGGTAGTTAATGCCAGAGGCTAGAGTCCCTAAACCAGTAATATGAGTTATGTATAACCAAACTAAGTTAGTGCTTCTTCGAGTAACCATCCCCAGAGTTACCGTCGAAACCAGTAAATTAATTGTGCGCAATAGAGGATTGACTAAGCTCAAGGTAGTCAAAACCGCTCCCATCGAGAATGCAATTCCTTCACCAAACTCAGCCAGTTGAGGTTGCCTTCGACGATACAGCCATCTTGCCACACCTAAAATTAAGAGGACGTATGGAAACAAAACCACACTTAACAGAGCATAGGGCGCATTCTGAGAATTAGTTAGCTCGGTGCCCAGCGTCACTAACAGATATTGGGTAGGCTGTGGCACCAACCGCCAACACAGCCAAATAGTCTGCAATCCAATTGCTAAAAGAGCTGCTAGCTCAAAGCGACGCCAAAATCTGATTAAGCGACTGCTGGTTAACCAAATACCCAAGCCACTGATAGCAAGCGCTTGCCAAGGAAAAACTTCTCCTACCGTCACTAGCCACCCGCCAATCAGCAATCCACTACCCAGCATCTCGTTTAGCAACGGGAATTGCGATATCTCGGCTGCCTGCAACACTAACCAACCGCAGGCACCCACAGCTAAACCTAACTGGTGGATATCTAACCGAGCAACAAAAATCGCCCGAAATAATAGCACACCTATGGCATAAAAGAGTACAAGTAAGGATAACTTAGATTTTTCCCTGTAAAATCCCCTTCTGCCTTGTAAATACAAGCTGGCTATCGTTCCACCTATTCCCAAATAAATTGCGATCGGAGGAAATATTACCAAGCCCCAACCCCAGTGCAGGAAACTTAGCAGCAAATAATTAGGTAGAAAAAATTTTGGTATTTGTCGTGAAGTTTGTATTTTAGAAACGAGGAGGACAATAGCACTTAGGGCTATTGTGGTAGCAGCAACTATAATCCAGTCCCCAGGATAACGCCACAATCTAAAGCTATCCATCGCCCAAAAATTGACTGGTACGAGTAGCAAGCTGACGATTTGCAATGTCCGAGACGTCAAGGATAAGTTGCTCTGCCTACTAGCCCAGTAACCTACAACCCAAAAGCTCAAGGTATAACCAAACAATACCCCATACTGCCCAGAAGCTGGGAACTTATTCCACTGAGTGGCAACTAAAACTCCAGAGGAGAAAATTACCATGAATACTCCCAGAAACAGAAACCACATCAGGCTTAATTCTGCCTGGAGCGACAGCAATATCTGGGTTATCCTGTTGGGAGGCTGACTGGGTTTAGTTGAAGCAGCAGTAATGATGGCTAGCTGAGACGATACCTGGGGTATTGGTGGTGCCCAAACAGGCGGCACTAAAGTTTCCTGTGTAGCAGTTACTTGTGGCAGTGGGCAGGTAAGAAAATCTCTACACAACTTTTTAACGGCAGCGTCACTCAATAAACCCAAACTCAACCAACTATCTAGAGCTGATAATATTTCGGGATGGGAAGCTCTAGCAGTCACTTCGATGCTGATTTGAGCCTCATTGAGTACACCCAAGCGCAGCCATGCCTCTAAACCAGACAACAATGCAGCCTGTGAGGTATCTGTAGTTACGACAATTCTTATCGAAGGTTCATTTGACATACTGTTTTTGCTTTCTCTTTAAACAGTTGCTTCAGAGAAGCCTAGCATATTTTGGGTTCTTCCGTCCTCAGGATGCTCGCTTCAGATATTTAAGCCACCAGTTTTTTTTGTTTGAAAAGAGGATTGTCAGTAGCGCGATCGCTATGGTAATATAAAGTAAAAGTGGAAGATATACCTAAAATTCCCTTATTGGTTAAAAGTCGTAAGGAATTAGTATTAGCATAACTTTCGGCATGGTTGCCCATTTGACCCCGAATTAGACTATAGAGATATTTTGCTCCCGACACTAATCCGCCTGCCACTTAAGTGGCAGGCTCATAGCTAAAGTCCATTAAAATGGACTGAACAATTAGTCCTCTTGAGAGGACTTTAGCTATGAGCCAAGGATTTTAATCCTTGGCGGGTTATTGCGGAAACCCAACATTACCAGGTTGCTATCGCGGACTTACGCACTGTCTATATAGCGGGTTCGTAGGGGCAAACCCCCTGTGGTTGCCCCTATATATGCTAGTGTGCTACAGTACTGTAAGTGTAGAAGTCCAAATATTTGTTGGACTTCCAAAAAGGCGCTTGTGGTACAAAAATTACCAGGGATTACCAGTTAACACCGTACCACCCCATAAATCTGTAGAATTTTATTTGCCTCCAGTGTAGCTCCGATATCACTGTTTCTCGTTCATCGCAAGAGAGGGAACGCTGTTGGTGAGGCTGGGGCTTCCTAATTCAACGCACTAGCCCTAAGGGCGTGCGGAATGTGGGCTGGTAATGTTGGGTTTCGTTCCTCAACCCAACCTACAACTCAGTATGCTCGCTTCAGATATTTAAGCCACCAGTTTTTTTGTCTGAGAAGAGTGTTGTCAGTAGCGCGATCGCTATGGTAATATAAAGTAAAAGTGGAACTTATACCTTTGAGGCACTAGAGGATTGATGCGATGGAAGAACTCAAAGCCAAAATCAAGGAATTGGGAAAACTAGCCACAATGTTAAGCCGTCAATCTGTAGAGATTTCAAAGGTAAACCGGAAACAGGGACTTGATTTGATGAGGCAGGCTAGAGACGCAAGTTCGCAATGTCAAGCACTGATAAAAGAATTGAAACGTCAACAAGCAGCTCCTCCAAGTCCCCATCACTTATTTGAATAGTTGGTCTTTCACGAAGATCCAGACCCGCAGCAGGGCACTCATCCCATTCTTCTTTTAGTTGCTGATTATTCATTCCTGCAATTTACCTATATAATTTACAACACGAGGTTGCCCATTTTATAGCCCTAAATCTAACGGTATTGCTAATCTTCAAAGAATTAGTATTAACTAATTCACAACTAATATCCAGCTTTCGTGCAAGAATATAGGTACCCTCGCACATCGACTTCCTAGGCATGAAACCCCTGGTTCAGTTGTCCTATTGAGCCGATCGCGCTGTAGTACACTGGCATATATAGGGGCAACCACAGGGGGTTTGCCCCTACGAACTCGCTACATATAGAGGCATGCTGTAGCTTCGGTGATGCTGTGCCCGCCCTTCCTTGCTCAGTACTTACGCACACTGGCATATATAGGGGCAACCACGGGGGGTTTGCCCCTACGAACTCGCTACATATAGAGGCAGTGCGTAAGTACTGTAATATAGCAACAGCCTTGGCGGTTATGGCATAAATTGGAAGTAGTCGGATTTTCTGCTCTTTCCCCCCTTCTCCCTGCTCCCCTCCTGGGAGGGGCTGGGGGTGGGTAGGAG
>CASBRB010000079.1 GCA_949127975.1 Oscillatoriales cyanobacterium PMM_0019
CCGAAACAGGAGAAGTGGATTTTTAAATATAGAAACCAGTTGAAGAATGTAAAAATTGTTCTGGCAGTAGGAGCAGCAATTGATTTTGTAGCCGGTAATAAAAAAAGAGCTCCACAATGGATGAGCCATGTTGGTCTAGAGTGGCTACATAGAGTTTTATCTGAACCAAGGCGACTAGCCAAAAGGTATTTCATAGATGATATGCCGTTTTTTTGGTTAGTTTTACTGCAAAAGTTTAATCTGTATAGCATACCATTCTGCGAACAGATAAAAAGTGAAAAGCAATCGGGTGAAATTGAATTAAGTAAAATGAACGATCGTCTAAGTACAGTTGTAGATAAAAAGCGTAATTTACAGCTACATGCAACTGCAAAAAGGCAATTCAGAGATTGAATTAACAATACTGCAATCCTGAATTTTTTTTATGGTTGTATTTTTCCATGTTTAATGAAATTTTGGCAAATAACCCTATGCAATTACTTGTAGCAATAGTTAACTACCGCACGCCTAGTCTAACAATCGACTGCTTGCGCTCCTTGGAGGAAGAAGTCAGAGCGTTACCGGGCACATACGTTGTAGTTGCCGACAACGCTTCTGGTGATGGCTCGGTTGAACAAATAGCAGGCACAATTGTCACCGAAGGGTGGGGTGATTGGGCATCGCTTTTGCCGTTAGAACGCAACGGCGGATTCGCTTTCGGCAACAACGCTGTCATTCGCACTGCACTACAGTCAACTAATTCACCTCCATACTTTCTGTTGCTCAATCCAGACACAGTTGTTCGCCCCGGTGCTTTACAGGTGCTAGTAGATTTCATGGATAAACATCCCCAGGTGGGAATTGCTGGCAGTCGCCTGGAAAACGTTGATGGCACACCGCAGTTTTCAGCATTTCGCTTTCATACGATACTGAGCGAACTGGATTTAGGCTTACGTCTGGGCGTGGTATCAAAGTTATTGGCAAGGTGGAGCGTTGCGCCTCCTATTCCCGAAGAACCTTGTCAAACTGATTGGGTTTCCGGAGCTAGCATGATGGTTCGTCGCGAGGTATTTGAGGCGGTTGGTTTGCTGGATGAAAAATATTTCATGTATTACGAAGAAACAGATTTTTGTCTACAGGCTAACAAGCGCGGATGGCTCTGCTGGTATGTACCTCAAAGTCGGGTTGTGCATCTAGTAGGACAAAGCTCAGGTATAAACGATCCTAATCGTCCGCCTCAGCGCCTACCAAAGTATTGGTTTGATTCCAGGCGACGGTACTTCATCAAAAATCATGGTTGGATATACACAGCTTTAACGGATGTATTCTGGGCTTCTAGTTTTGCTTTGTGGAGGTTGCGCCGAATAATTCAACGTAAACCCGATCGCGATCCCCCAAAATTACTTAGTGATTTCCTCCATAATAGTGTGTTGGTGACAATTAAAAATTAATAATTAAAAATGAAGGCAACATTTTTTAATTTGGCATTTTTAATTTTTCCTTGGGAAGGGATAGCATGGAGCGTCGCAATGCGATTAAAAAATAAAAAAATCCTGATTAAAACAGGATTTCTGACAATGTCAGGACTTACGCACACTGGCATATATAGGGGCAACCACGGGGGGTTTGCCCCTACGAAACCGCTATAGATAGAGGCAGTGCTACAGTACTGAATGTCTAAGGTTAGATAAAAAGCTAACTCTTATAAAAAGTTAGCTTTTTTTCAATTTTTGCTTTAATGCAAAAGCCGTACCTAAAGCACCAAAAGCCACTAGACTGAGTACGGAAGATGATTCAGGGACAGAAACCAAGGTAAGTACAGCAGTTTCATAAATGAAATTATTGGCTAAATCTGCGGGGACGGTGAAGCTTCTATCAATCCTGAATGATTGACCCGGCAGAAGACCAGGCAGGTTACCTTTGTCGAATGTCAGTGTATTGGCGACAGGATCTACTGTGACAAACTGGAAAATATTAGAGGTACTACCAGTTGTGGTGAACGTAAAAGGCGCACTAACACCACTAGCAGTAGTAACACCAGCAGGCACAGGCTGCCCTGCTTTCGAGCCATACACTACTTTGGCCAAATCATAGTTGGTATCATTGACTACGACGAGAGACGGATTTGAGTTGGCATTCGTAAAGGGAGGGGTTGGGCCTTGGGGATTACCAACATTGGCGAAGAACGTGGTAGGAAATCCAATCACTGTACCGCCAGTCAGGTTATGACAATCCTGACCCACAGGGAGGGTTTTTGTAAAGCCTGGGTTACAAAGGTTAACGTCAGCGGGCGCGGTAGTACTAGAATAAGATGTTCCCAGAGTGATAACACCGCCGTTGCTCCCAGCAGCAACGATTGCCGCTTTACTCTGAGTTGGCGCTAACATAACTGCCAAAGCAGCACCAGATAAAGCTGCGACTACTATAAGGGATTGACCAAACATAAGTTTCATTCCACTGACTCCATTATTTTTTACATTTGTTTAGTATGCCATGATGCTATTATATAGTTAATAGCTTTATAGGCAGTTCATTGTATTAAAGCATATCCTATATTATTACGCAAGAGGCTTTTAAGGTTTGTTAAGCTGTTTGGCATTTAAACTGGGTGTTTCAGAGGCTAGAACCCTTGACTGGCTTAGATATCCTTTTCAATTTAAATGGTGAACAGCTTACAAAATTTTTGTTTTAGGATCTTCCGTTTCTTTGTTTGTGGAATCTCTTGGCATATTCCTAGCCTTTGGGCATATTACTCCCTTCCCACTCAAAGAATCCATCACTCTATTACTACATTACTCCATCACCCCACAAAACTGTCCCGCCTTAGGTTGCCCCTATATAGGTACTCTTGCGATTTCTGCCGCGCTGCCCTAGGTAACATGACCATCTACTTCTATAAAGTTGACGAGCCTTACGGCTGTTTTTCCAATTTCTCTCCCCACCGGATTCACTTAGATGGTAAGGATTGGGCGACAGTGGAGCATTACTATCAAGCACAGAAGCTCGTAGACACCGAGGATGAAGAGATAATCCCAGTGATTCGAGCTGCCAAGACTCCGGAGGAAGCGGCTTTCCTCGGACGCGATCGAGCCCGCCTAATTCGTGTAGACTGGGATCAGGTGAAACCTCAGGTCATGTACTTAGCGGTGCTGACAAAGTTTCTCACTCACCTAGATATACAGGCGATTCTCCTCTCCACAGGCGACCAATCGATCGTAGAAAATTCCCCAACCGATTACTATTGGGGCTGTGGGGTGGAGAAAACTGGTCAAAATCAGCTAGGTAAAATTCTGATGAGTGTCCGTGAAAAAATCAGACTCAACAGCCCGTAACCTAAGTTGCGAGTTATGGCAGATTGTGTACTCACCAGGAATCGGGGAGTATGAATCAGACTACGGCAACGACTCCGAAGCCATTTCACCAAAATGCTGCTATACTGGTAAAAGTCCATGAATGGGTTTTCAATCAGACAAGTGAAGTCCTTCTAGTCGCAAACATGCCTTCTACTAGCTACTAAACCAAGGGATTAAAAATGATTACAAAGTTCCTGAATTTTTTCGCAGACCCTTATCGCCTACATTATAAAAGTAGAGAATTAATTAAAAAATATCAGTTGCAAAATTATGAACAACGTTTAGCCATTGGAGCAGTAGAACGTCCTCATTATGGTTATTGCGTTTATCATTCAGCTAAGTTAGCTAAAAGATTAGGCTATGAACGCATTAGCGTTATAGAGTTTGGTGTAGCTGGAGGTAATGGATTAGTTAATCTAGAATATCATGTTGAAGAAGTCTCTAAGATTTGGGGAATAGAAATTGAAATTTATGGATTTGATACAGGGGAAGGCTTACCTAAACCTGTTGATTATAGAGACTTACCTTATTATTGGCAAGACTCTTTTTTTAAAATGGATATTAGTAAGTTACAACCTAGATTGAAAAAAGCTCAGTTAGTTTTGGGAAATATTACAAAAACTGCTAAAGACTTTTTTGAAGTTTACAAGCCAGCTCCAATTGCTGCCATTATGTACGATTTAGATTATTACTCATCTACCGTAGCCGCTCTGGAGATGTTTGATGCGGATGATACATTCTTTTTACCTCGGATTTTTTGCTACTTTGATGACATAATAGGTTCAGAGATGGAAGCATATAATGACTATATAGGAGTGAGATTAGCCATTAATGAGTTTAACCAAAATAATCAGATGAAAAAATTAGGTAAAGCCTATCATTTGTTAACTCGCAAGCTACCGGAAACTTGGTATAACCAAATCTATATTTACCATAACTTTAGTCATAGTAAATATAACGAATTTATTGGTCCACAAAACCAACAAATTGTTCTTGAGGAATAATACAGTTTCTCTGTAAAAGAGTCATGACAGAACTAAGCCTGGAAAGTTTATTGCACCGAATCACCAACCGGATTCGTCAATCTCTGGAATTGCCAGAGATTTTAAACGCCACAGTTGCCGAAATCCGCGCCATACTGGGAACAGAC
>CASBRB010000080.1 GCA_949127975.1 Oscillatoriales cyanobacterium PMM_0019
GGATCGATGATAAAAGTATGGCGCGATGACATAAAGCCCATCCAAGAATCGTAATTTTTGCTGACTTCACCAGTGGTATCAGATAGCAATGGAAATTTTAAACCTTCGGAATCACAGAATTCGGCATGGGAATTCACAGAATCAGCACTAATACCAATTATCTGAGCATTTTTTTCCAGGTATTTAGAGGAATCTTGCTGAAATTTGCGAGCTTCCAGAGTGCAGCCAGCGGTAAAATCCTTTGGGTAGAAATATAAAACAACCCACTTGCCCCGGTAATCGGAAAGCGACACTTTACCATTACCAGTATTAGTTGGCAAGGTGAATTCTGGAGCAGGTTGATTCAGAGAAGGTACGTTGCCTCCGAGGGCATGGGCAACAGGCGCAAAGTTAAACCAAGTAACTAGAGCGAGTAAGCTGGCTAAAACAGTCCTGAGAAGGTGGCGACGGGACATCATGGTGAAATATGAGAACTATACTTTAGATAATTTTACACTGTTGTTCTCCATTGGTGAAGAAGCACCACAATATTAAGTTTCTATAAGATAAACAACAACAACCTTGACAGGTTAAATAACGTGTTGTAGAATTGGAAAAAAACTGCATTTCAACGAAACTGGTGACAGCTAGTACCATCTAAAACTATTCGATCGGGAAACTCTACTTGATAAGTGTTAGGTTAAAATAGTCCCGCCCATTAGGCGATCGTAACGGTAATCTAACTCAGTTTGCAATAGGGGCGATCGCTCCAATGTTTCATCATTCAAAATAACCTTCTGGGCTGCATCCCGCGCTAATTCCAAAATCTCCCCATCTTCCACCAAACTCGCTAGCGCAAAATCAGCTAACCCCGACTGACGAGTACCTAACACCTCACCGGGACCCCGGAAGCGCATATCCATCTCAGAAATGAAAAAACCATCCTGGGATTGTTCCAACACATTGAGCCGCTGACGGGCATCGGCAGTTTTACCAGCACTGAGCAATAAACAAAAAGAACGCTCAGAACCACGCCCAACACGACCTCGCAATTGGTGTAACTGAGATAAACCAAATCGTTCAGCATTCTCAATCATCATCACTGTGGCATTTGGCACATCCACGCCCACTTCTACAACCGTTGTCGAAACCAAAATTTGAGTTTTATTATCACGAAAAGCGCTAATCGCCTCATCTTTTTGAGCTGAACTCATACGTCCATGAAGTAGCCCTACCTGAAACTCTGGAAAGATACTTGTCTTAAGTCTCTCATGCTCCTCAATGGCCGATCGCAAATCCAGCTTTTCCGATTCTTCAATCAAAGGCAACACAATATAAGTTTGACGCCCTTGAGCAACTTCTCGACGAATCAAATCATAAGCTTGGGAGCGTTCGTTCCCTGTTAGCACAGTGGTTTGAATTGGTTGCCGCCCTGGTGGCATCTCATCAATCTGACTAACATCTAAATCCCCGTGCAAGGTTAGCGCCAGGGTTCGCGGTATTGGCGTTGCAGTCATTGTCAGTACGTGAGGTTGTTCGCCTTTTTGTTGTAAACGCGCCCGCTGATGGACGCCAAACCTGTGCTGCTCGTCAATTACCACTAAACCCAACGACTTAAAATTCACCGGATCTTGAATTAGAGCATGAGTTCCCACCAGTAGTGGTAGTTCACCTGTTTCTAGTTGGGCATGGATTTGGCGACGCTTAGCGACTTTAGTAGAACCCGTTAGCAGTTCCACAGGCAGGTGCAGCATATTCAGCCAGCCGACTAACTTGCGGTAATGTTGTTCTGCCAAAACTTCTGTCGGAGCCATCAGTGCCGCTTGGTAGCCAGATTGAATCGCCGCCAGAATAGCAATTACCGCCACCACGGTTTTACCAGAACCGACATCCCCTTGGACTAAGCGGTTCATGGGTGCGGTTGATTGTAAATCATTGAGGATGTCATTTATCACCCTCTCCTGAGCTAAAGTCAGTTTGAAGGGTAACAGATCCTTGAATTTTTCAATTAATTGACCTGTAGGAGCTAAAATAGCGCTGTTCTGCTGATAACGCAGTTTTTGACGACGCTTCAAAAATCCTAGCTGTAGATAGAAGAATTCATCGAAGACTAATCGGCGGCGAGCAGCTTCCTTAGCATCACTGTCACTAGGAAAATGGATGTTAGCGATCGCAGAAGTTAACCCTATAAACCCATATTGATCCCGAATCACAGGTGGCAGGGGGTCTGGCAGCAGGGAAGCTGCTGGGAGAACAGCAACAACTGAGTGTCTCACCATATCAGCTGGCACTCCCTCTGTCAAGGGATAAATTGGCACTACTCTACCAATTGTCAGGGAGTCGATCGTGTCTCCTGGGTGCGCCAAAACTTCCATTTGCGGTTCTTCCAGTGTCAACCCGTATTTGTTCTTTTTCACCAACCCAGAAGCCGCCATCACTGCCCCTACTGGATAATTGCGCTTTAAAGCCTCCTGCCAACCGCGATAGCTGAAGCGAGTGCCTGCAAAAAAGCGAACTAGCTTTATTTGACCAGTGCGATCTTTCAGTATCACTTCTAGAATGGTTAATTTCTTGTTTTTCTGGCTATTGAAGCAGTTACAGCGCTTCACTGTTCCTACTAGCGTTACTGTTGCACCAGCTTCCAGCTCAGAGATAGTTGCTTGACGGGCATAGTCGATGTGGTTGCGAGGGTAGTAGAAAAGCAGATCGCGAACAGTATGTAAACCAAGTTTGGCTAAATATCCACCCCTTTGTAGACCTATATCTGGCACACTTGTCAATGGTTGGTCGGGGGAAAGATCGGGATTAGATTTTACCACAGGTGTTGTTGCAGGTGAAGAAGTTTTTGGGTTTATATTTTGGATTATGAATTGCTTACTTTCACTTTTTTCCTCTTTTTTCGCTGGATTTTCACTTATTCCCTTGGCGTTCTCATCTTTGCAATATTGCTGAGAAACTTGCAGAAGTTGGCGAGCTTCTGCTACCAGTTGTTGTCGCTCTTCAAGTGTTAGTTGAGGGTAATGGGAGAACTTAAACGCTATTGCTTGCCATAGCCGTCGCTCAGAAAAAGGAATATTTGCTGGTGGTTGCCCAAAAGTTAAGCAGAGAAACTCACTAAAGCGGTATTGTTTGCCCAACAAATCAGTGAAGCCATAGGAGGCTTCCACTTCCAGGGATTTTTGTAATCGCACCCAATCGGGTTGGTTATTGGTCATTGGTTATTGGAGAAGAGGTGATTGGGGAAGAGGTGACTAATTACTAATGACTAATTATTAATGACTAATTATTAATTAACAATGATTAATGACAAATAACTAATCTTCAAACCAACTGCTGCGCCATGCTACTTCAGCTTGAGCAATTATACGCTCTCGCTGTTTTCTTTGATACTCCTTCCGGAGGGTATTTAAGCGAGATGAGAGGTGGCGAATCTGGTTGCGCCGAGCCATGACTGTGGGCTCAGCAAACTCAATTTCAGATAAGCGCAGGTGCAGGGCAATAATGTGCGTCACCTTTGAGCCTTCTGCATCTTGAGAATTTTCAGTTTCAATTAACAAGTTTAAAAGATTAGGTGTGCCTGCTACTCGCTCAGCAGAACCTTCTGCTTTGGAGGCAGCCTCTAAGACACCTTCCGGCAGTTGACGTGGTAATATTCCAGCTTGCTGTAAGGTCAGATTAGTGCTGTGAGAGAGAGTTTGCAGGGTGCGGGATAACGCCATTTCTAGGTTTTCCTGCCACTGGGCTAACTGCTCTGGGTTCGTCAGCCCAGCAGTAGCGTCAACTGAAACGGGGCGATTTGACCCGTAAGCCGCCGCAAAGTCTGCTGGATGATTTGACGAATTTGGGGATGCCAATACAAGAGAAAGTAATTGTTCTTGAGCCTGCTGACGCAGCCTTCGCAGAGATGTCTGTAAGTCTTGTCGCTCGGTAAAGGACAACTTGAGAAGTGACTCAGGATACCCCTGAGTGCAAATCTGATAGCTAGCCAGAATTAGCTGCTGTCGCACTGCTTGCCCCAGAACTGTCAGATAGTTGGAGTAAGTGCTGTGGAATTCTGCCGCCAGGGTGGCGAGTGCCTCCCTCAGCGCCGCTAAATCCCGTTCAATTCGCTCAATTGCTCCTGCCATATCTCAGTCCCGACGGTACAGATGTACTATTTTACCTTAAAATTTTGAAACCTACCTTGGTCTAGAGAGAAGCAGGTAGCATTGTAGGTTGGGTTGAGGTACGAAACCCAACGTATTAGTTTAAAAAGCTTAGGTTTCGCTCTTTTCAAGAGTTCAGCCCATTGATTAGCATTGTAGGTTGGGTTGAGGTACGAAACCCAACGTATTAGTTTCAACAGCTTAGGTTTCGCTCTGTTCAAGAATTCAGCCCATTGATTAGTAAAATTTATCACACTAACAGGACTTATATCATGTCCGGGCGATCGCTTACGCTTGCCCACCAGCCCGCCAGGGAATAAATTCCCTGGCTAATAGCTTAAGTCCACTAAAGTGGACTAAATAACATATAGCTTGCAATGACAATTTATACAGCGGATTGCAGATGTATGAATTACACTCATAAACCAGGTTTCTTTGCACCCCTTTACAACTGCAAAGGAGTATAATATTACACCATTTTGGTTCAGGTGGATTACAGACGATCGCCGAATCAACTCAATCTTTCTAATGAAAACAAATTTCCTTTTCAAAGAGTTTATCCTGGAGTTTATTTTTAGCTGTAACGGTAAGTTTTACCTTATTAGCTAAATCATCCAAATTGTTATAAGGTCTACCATTAATAATTTTATCAATAGTTTTATCCTGAATCCTAGTACCTCTCAATGCAATTTTTAATAAACTTCTATCGGCAGTGTTAATATTAACACTGTCTGTCTGTTCTTCTTTCGTTTCATTATCGGCTTCGTCAATAATTACTTTACTAGCTTGGATAAATTGAATATTTTTTAGTTCTATTTTCCTCTGGAGAAGAGATGGGCAAGAAGGAGAAATAATGAAGGCTAGATCTGGTGGATTTCCATCAGCAGTATCAGATTTAAAGTTCACATCTACTAACCACCGATCAAATATATCTAAGTGACTGCTTAATAACTCATAGTTTTTGGCTTCACCAAAACCTCTGGCAACACGATCGCCATTATGAAGTAATTCTACATAACAATCAAAAGCATGACCGTTAAGTATAGTAGTAGTCGAAATACTTGATAAAGTATATGCTTTTTTACTTAAGTAGCTTTGCCATTGTTGTCTACATTGTGCTTCCACTAAATCACGAGCATTTCCCTCGAATTTTTTTTCAGGTTCTTCCTTAAAATACCTGTCATATATTTCAAGAATGGCTCTTGCATACTCTTGACAAAATTGTCTTAAAGTCCGATGAGGAATTAATGATATATTCTGAATTTCTTGCCATGCATTATTAAAATCTTTGTATCCTTTAAATGCTGCTTCAATTCGATTATTAATTTTATTTTTAATCATTTCAAATTCATTTACAGATCCCGCATTTAAATTAATAACTTGATGACCAATAAGACTCTCTATAACAGGATCTTCAGTGACGAAGTCTCTTATATTCTTTGAGGTTCCAACAACATAAATAAAAAGACGGATTTTATTTCCAAACTCTTGGGCTGCTTTTTTAATCAACGACCTTATAATTGACAAGGTTTCTTGAAACTCATCAGGTCTTTTTTCTAATCCATCAACCTCGTCAATCAAATAGGCAAAAGTAGCTTGTGGCTCGACTTTAGAAATTTCATTAATCGCTTCAAAAAAAAATTCCTCAAAAACAAGCGCAATATTTGCAAAATATTTAATAAACCTGGAACGAAAAATATCGAGTCTAGAAGCTGTTACAAGTTGATTAACTTCAGATTGTTCTAAATAATCATTCAAGATCCTTTGAGCTGTGGTTTTAGCTGGTGATTCTGAACCCTTTACGAATTTCCAGAAGAGTTCAGATAACATATAGCAATATAATTTAACACTAAAATTATAACTACCACCTATTGCGGTTATATGAGTAAGTGGAAAGCGACTAACAACAGAAAATTTATTATAAGTTATTTGAGTGTCAATTAATTCATGTAAATAAGTAATAAGAGAAGTTTTGCCACTGCCTTTTAAAGCTGAAACAATTCTAAAAGTAAAATATCCGTCATTAAAACTGTGCTTAAAATCGTCATCAAGCAATTCAGTAATATTATTTATCTGTCTTCCAGACAGGCTATGTGCTGTCGATGCTTGAATTCCTGAATCTGAACCGGGAGTTCTAACAACACGATCGATCCAAATATCTTCGATAAAACCTTCACCAACTCTAACTTTTTGAAGAAAATCTTTAATGAACTTTTTCTTTCCTGCATCTTCCGGCATATTTCATTCAACCCATTGAATCAATTCAGTATTTTTTTCAATTACAGCTAAAATTTCGCCGTTTACTTTAAGCAAATCAAAGTACTGCTCTAATTTTTCGCTAGAAATTGGGTATCGTTTAATAAATTTTTGGCAAATTTCTTGGCTATAAATGGCAACAACACCTCGAATCTCCTGTTGCCTTCTCTCTTCAAAGTAAATTGCTTTGAATTTTTCTCTAAATTCATCAAACGACATTTCATCAGATGACTTGATTTGAGGGTGAGTCTCGGCAGCCTCTTTAATGCAAGCTAGCAAAGTATTCAATACTCTATAGCCTTTAGAAGACGTAAACTTATAATCAGTGGTAGCTAAATTAGCGACGAGAGAGCTGTTACCTTGTTCTGTTATAGAAAACCGCCCTTTTTTGTTGGTTGGTTTTCCTTCCTTAGTTCTTAACTCAATTAGCTTCTGAGTCTTTAAAGCATCATATATTTTTTCGGCTTTTTCCTTCCATTGGCTCGGCAAACAAACCTTTACGGTACCGTTTGTTACGGTTTCCGCTTCCGCAGCTTCCGTATACGCTTTGGCATAAAGCAGATAAACGAGTTGTTCCGTAGTAAGCTCAGCCATATTGCCCTCCTCATCACTTTTAACTCTTTGTAAGCGACAATACATGAGTAATTGCTGACTTACAAGCGTAACCCTGAGCCTCATGGCGGTGGCAGTAGCCTGGGAGGCAGAGCCTCTCGAACAGCGTTCCCAGGCAGAGCCTGGGAACGAGAAAACGAACGAAAAACTAGAAAGAACACCTATTGCAGGCGCAGAGCCCACCCTACAGCAACAGTTAGTCACCTACTATTGATTACTACCCATCTGAGCCGCAACTTCTTCAGCGAAATTGCTTTCTTTCTTCTCCAGCCCTTCACCCAAAACGAACCGGACAAAGCGCCGCACCTGGATATTTTCACCTAGTTGGGCAATGTGTTGCTTAATCAACTCTTCCACCGTGATACTTTGGTCACGAATGTAGGGTTGATCCATCAAAGTCATTTCTTTCAGGCGCTTTTCAATCCGACCCTGAACAATCTTTTCTTTGATGTTATCTGGCTTGTTCCCCAGATCGTCCCGCCCCATTTCAATTTCCTTTTCTTTTTGGACAATTTCTTCTGGGATGTCTTCTACTTTTACGTAGTCAACGTTACTGTAAGCTACAATTTGCTTGGCAATGTCCTGCACGAGATTTTTAAACGCTTCATTGCGGGCAACAAAGTCTGTTTGGCAGTTCACTTCCACGAGAACGCCCACCCGTCCTCCGGTATGGATGTAGCTATCTACAAGCCCTTCTGTTGCTATGCGCTGAGAAATTTTACCCGCCGTGATGCTGCCCTTTTGCCTCAGCCACGCAATAGCTTTGGGGATATCGCCATCGGTTTCTTTAAGCGCCTTTTTGCACTCCATCATGCCAGCGCCAGTTTGTTTGCGTAGCTCGCTAACTGTTTGTGCAGATATTTCCGCCATTTGGTTCATTTCCTATTATGAATAGATTTTGCCAGCGCTGAATTACTCTTCGGTTTCCTCCTCCTCATCTGGAATTACTAAGTCGGGGTCTTCGTATTCCACATCCTCTTCAGCGCTTTCGTATTCTTCGTATTCTTCTTCTGCTTCTGCCTCCAGCTGACCATGACGGCCTTCATAGATGGCATCAGCCAACTTACCAATTATTAGCTTAATCGATCGAATAGCATCGTCGTTAGCTGGAATGGGAATATCCACTAAATCGGGATCGCAGTTGGTATCTAGCAGAGACACTATGGGCAGTCCCAGTTTTTGGCACTCCAGAACTGCGTTGTATTCCCGCTTCAGGTCTACAATCAATATGATGTCGGGAACTTTCCGCATCAATTTAATCCCACCCAGGTATTTCTGAAGTTTTACCAACTCGCGCCGTAGAACCGAAGCTTCTTTTTTGGGCAGCAAATCCAGAGCGCCACTTTCTTCCCGACGCTCCAAGTCCTTCAACCTCTCTACCCGCGTTTTAATCGTCATCCAGTTGGTGAGCATTCCTCCCAACCAGCGCTGGTTGATATAATACGAGCCACAACGGGCAGCCTCTTGCGCCACAATCCCAGCAGCTTGCCGCTTAGTGCCAACGAAGAGAAACTTTTTGCCTTGCTCAGCGGCTGTACGCATATAGTTATAAGCGTCGTCCATCAGTTGGGCAGTCTGCACCAAGTCTATAATGTGGACGCCATTGCGAGACGTGTAAATGTATGGAGACATTTTTGGGTTCCA
>CASBRB010000081.1 GCA_949127975.1 Oscillatoriales cyanobacterium PMM_0019
AAAGTTTCACAGTTCAACGGGTGAGTATCCCCTAGCCCTCCCTGTGCAGAAACCATGAGTCCCACGGCATGGTAAATAATATAACATTTTTTCTATATAGTGTCAATGCTTATATCGATAGCGAAGCGAGAAGAGCGAAGCGCAGATCGGCATTCCTCTCCCGCTAACCCTGTCGGGTCTAGCCGGGAGACCCCTGCCGACAATTCAGTTGGAATTTTTGAGCGTAAAATACCACCCAAAAGCTGGGAGCTTTAAATTTGTTCTTCTTCCAGCGTTTGCGCCAACAGACAATATCTTTTTGACTAGGTGGCTCGATTCCGACTATCGGCGGCATATCCCCATAGCTGACAAAGGTACTCACGCCTTTGCCTACAACATGAATGACATAGCGCCAGCAGTCGATGCGCCGAATGTCTTCAGGATTCATCTTTAGGTGCATAGCGATCGCTTCTACCGTAACAAAGCGAGCTAACGGATGGACGGTCTTGGATTTTTGTTCAGCAAATGCTACCATAGTCATATATTTTTTGTAGCGCGGTCGCCTCAAGTTGGTTATACTGTAGGGGCGATCGCTTTTCAATATATAACTATTAAAGTTGAAGGCTCGTCTTTTGTCAAGTATGGGTTTAATTAAATTAAAAGTACAGGAATATGCTGCTGAAAAAGGCTGGACAATGAAGGAAGTTTCAGACCGGTCGGGAGTGCCCTACAGCACGATAAAAACATATGTCCGCCTGCCTGAAAGGTCTACAGTCGATCTGACAGCCCTGCAAAAGTTAGCGAGAACATTTGATGTCTTGATGGAAGATCTGTTTGAAGTGGTAGAAAAATAGGGCTAGTTCAAAATTTAGGGTGACAGACGTTCTAGAAGCCAAGAACCATTTTCTCTGAGCCGATAAAATAAGCGATCGTGCAACCGATTAGGACGCCCCTGCCAAAACTCGATCGCAGTCGGAATCAGTCTGTAACCCCCCCAGTGTGGTGGTCTGGGGATTTTTTGGTCAAGATATTGCTGCTCTAGTTGCTGCAATTTTACCAATAGTACCTCGCGTTTGTCAATCACCTGACTTTGCTGCGATGCCCAAGCACCCAGTTGACTGCCCAATGGACGGCTGTGAAAATAAGCATCTGACTGGGCGTCTGGGACTTTCTCCACCTGCCCCTCAATCCGAACCTGCCGTTCTAGTTCTGCCCACCAGAAAACTAGAGCCCCATAGGGATTTACTTTTAGTTGTTGTCCCTTATGACTTTCGTAGTTAGTATAGAAGACAAAACCCTGCTCGTCCAAGTTTTTGAGTAGCACAATTCTGGCTGAGGGCTTGCCGTCTGGGCTAGCTGTCGCCAGTGTCATGGCATTTGGTTCGGGCAATTGCGCCGCCAATGCTTGTTCAAACCATTTGTGAAATTGTTTAAAAGGATCGGGTTCGACATCCGTTTCTGTTAATCCTGAAATGGTGTACTCTTTACGCAAATCTGCTATGGTTTGGTTCATTTGAACTGTACAATCCTCTAATATAGCTTCTACTAAGGGTAGTTTAAGATGCGCCGTTCAGCGAAATTTCAACGCCTCCTGCTCCTGGGTTTTAGTGGTCCGTTGGTGGCACTCAATCTCTGGCTACTCTACCAGGTGTTTCTTTTCTTTGAAAATGTGATTACAGTGCTAACTGTCGCCGCAATTTTGGCTTTTCTGCTCAACTACCCGGTGAAACTGTTGCAGCGGTTTCGCTTTAATCGGAATCAGGCGATCGTCGTCGTGTTACTTTTAACTGTAACGCTGTTGATTGTCCTAGGCAGTACGCTAGTGCCGAGCGTTCTAGAGCAAACGAAGGATTTGTTCAAAAATATCCCCGAATGGTTAAAGGCTAGTAATCAGAATATCGAGCGCTGGGATAGCTGGGCAAAGATTCATCGCGTGCCCCTGGATCTCAAAGGGTTTAGCAGTCGCATTAGTACCACGATTGAAGGTGAGGTGCAGGCTTTGGCAACTACCAAAGGTCTGGGATTTGCCCTAGGAACTGTGTCAGGATTTCTAGACTTTATATTAGTGTTGGTGCTGGCGTTTTATATGCTGCTGTATGGCTCACGCCTGTGGCAGGGGGTAATTAGCCTATTGCCGCTAGGAATTGGGTTACCTTTTAGCGAAGCCCTGAGGCTAAGCTTCCAGAATTTTTTCATCAGCCAGTTGCTGTTAGGGCTGTTCATGGCGGGATCGCTAACACCAATTTTTTTAGTCCTGAATGCTCCGTTTCCCCTACTGTTTCCCCTAGTGATTGGCTTTGCAGAGCTGATTCCGTTTATCGGTGCTACCTTAGGTATCGGTTTAGTCACCATTCTGGTGCTGCTGCAAAATCTTTGGTTAGGTATTGAGGTTTTCATCCTCTGCATTATCATGCAGCAGATCAAAGACAACGTCCTAGCTCCCAAGTTAATGAGCGATGCTTTCGGGTTGAATCCAGTTTTGATCTTTGTCGCCTTACTGCTAGGAGCCCGAATAGCAGGTTTGTTAGGCGTGATTGTGGCACTGCCGATCGCTGGAACCATTAAAGGTACCATTGATTTGATCCGCAAACAGCATCAGCCACTATTGGTAACAGCCGAAACAGTGGTGCGCGATCGATCGCACCATTGAAGACTGGCAGTTAAAATAGACAATGGCTATGTTAGATGGCTTTGTTAAACCGATGAGTGCAACATCTGATCCGGATGAGGTAGCGCCACAAGACATCCAAGTTAGCGCCGCGTCGTTAGAGGATATAGGCATCGCCATTCTGATCGATTTGGCGACTCGGGGAGAAATTGACCCCTGGGATGTCCAAGTAATTGATGCGATTGATCGCTACTTGAGTCAATTGGCCCTGGGCACAGATGCAGAAGCTAGACATCGTGAGGCTAATTTATCTCAGTCTGGGCAGGGTTTTTTGTGGGCATCGATGCTAGTGTTACTCAAAGCCGACACCCTAGGACAGCCACAAACGCCTGATGGCAAGATCGAATTCACTGATGAGGAAGAAGCACAAAATTGGGTACAATCTTCATTACCAACGCACTTAGAGCGGTATTTACGACGACGCCCAGTCGCTGGACCTGCGCAAAAACGACCGATATCGCTTACAGAGTTAATCGAGCAGCTACAGCAAATGGCTGCCGCAATGAAAGAAAAACTTCCTCATGCTCTAAGGAAGCGTCCTAAAGCTCAATCCCGGGATCAGGCAGCGCGGCTCATCGCCCAACTAGCTCACAATGAAAATCTCACTGAAATTGCGACGCAGCTAGACCGGTTTCTGAAGGATGAGTGGCTTGAGCTGGCTCAAGGGCAGGAATGGCTGGATTTAGAACAGTTACTAGAATTATGGTCTAGGGCATCGGGTTCTGTTGCAGGCGCGAACCTCCACGATTTGACAAGCACTCCCCAAAACCATGACCGAGTGGGCGTGTTTTGGGCATTGTTACTGCTTTCTGCCCAGTCTAAGGTAGAATTAGCCCAACAGGAATTTTACCAAGACATTAAAATCCGTAGTCTATGTGCTGATGACTAATTATCCTTTAGAACCATTACTGCACGATTAATTGGTTGGTAAGATAGAAAATTGCGGATTTGGAGTTAGGCATTGGCATTTTCTTGATTTGGAATAGTTCTCTCAACTTAATTTTCAAGAAAGTGGCTGACCCGCACTCCGCTTTACCATTTTTGTTTGTTTATTGGAGGTGGGATTTTCTCCCCCATTCCGTAACTGGGAGGAGTGCCCAATTTTGTTATGAAAGCGATGATTTTGGCTGCTGGTAAGGGTACTCGCGTTCGTCCCATTACCTACACTATTCCTAAACCCATGATTCCCATCCTGCAAAAACCAGTGATGGAGTTTTTACTGGAACTACTTCGCCAGCATGGGTTTGACCAGGTTATGGTCAATGTTAGCCATCTAGCACAAGAAATTGAAAACTATTTTCGTGATGGCCAAAAATTTGGAGTCGAGATTGCTTATTCGTTTGAGGGTCGGATTGAAGAAAATGGTCAATTGGTCGGAGAAGCAGTAGGTTCTGCTGGTGGGATGAAGCGAATCCAAGACTTCAATCCTTTTTTTGACGATACCTTTGTGGTGCTGTGCGGTGATGCTCTGATTGACCTGGATCTGACTGCGGCAGTAAAATGGCACAAAGAAAAGGGTGCTATAGCTACTGTGGTGATGAAATCTGTGCCCCTAGAAGAGGTTTCCAGCTACGGGGTAGTTGTCACCGATGAAACAGGTAAGATCAAAGCCTTCCAGGAAAAACCCAAGATGGAAGAAGCTCTCAGTACCAACATCAACACTGGTATTTACATTTTTGAGCCAGAGGTGTTGGATTACGTACCCTCTGGTGTGGAATATGACATCGGTAGCCAGTTGTTCCCAAAACTGGTAGAAATAAATGCCCCATTCTATGCCATCCCGATGGAATTTGAATGGGTGGATATTGGCAAAGTGCCAGATTACTGGCGGGCAATTCGCGGTGTGCTACTGGGAGAAGTCAAAAATGTGCAGATTCCTGGGCATCAAGTGGCTCCTGGTATTTACACTGGTTTGAATGTAGCTGTCAACTGGGACAAAGTAGATATTACTGGACCAGTTTATATTGGTGGCATGACGCGCATCGAGGACGGTGCAAAAATTGTCGGTCCGACAATGATTGGTCCTAATTGTTGGATTTGTAACGGGTCTACTGTAGAAAATAGTGTTATTTTTGAATACTCCCGCTTAGGAGCGGGGGTTCGTCTAGTGGATAAGTTGGTGTTTGGGCGCTACTGTGTGGATAAGACAGGTGCTACTATTGACGTTCAAGCGGCAGCATTAGATTGGCTAATTACCGACGCCCGTCAGGTTATCCGCTCCCAGTCATCCGTAGAACGAAAGGCGATCGCTGAACTGTTGAGTTCGGAAATAAAGTAATTTTAGATTTTATATTTTGGATTAAATCTGAAATCCAAAATATAAAATCCTGGCATCTTCGTTGCAGCGATCGCCTTTCATCGGGTTTCTGAATGTGATGTTTATTAATGCCCAGCCGCGATTTACCAAGACAGATAAGTATACCGACTGAGACTGCGTTCGTAGTTTTGCAGCAATCGCTGGGATTCCTGAATTGTGATACGTTTCTCTAGCAAAGCTTGTTCAGAACGCTGACGAATCCGCTCAACTAAATCTTCAGCATCGTACTGAACATAACTTAAAACTTCGGTCATCGTGTCCCCTTTAACTACGTGTTCTATCTGGTATCCTTTGGGGGTTAAACTGATATGAACAGCGTTAGAGTCTCCGAATAGGTTATGAAGATTGCCGAGGATTTCCTGATAGGCACCGCCCAAAAATAAGCCCAGATAATATGGTTCTCCAGGTTTAAAAGTGTGCAGTTCTAAAACAGATTTGACATCCCTTAAATCGATAAATTGATCAATTTTTCCATCGCTATCGCAAGTAAGGTCTGCTAATATTCCCCGCTGGGTTGATTCTTCATCTAGTCGGTGAATAGGCATGATCGGAAATAGTTGATCGATCGCCCAGCTATCCGGTGCAGATTGAAAGACGGACATATTGACGTAATAAATCGACGCCATAATTTTCTCTAGGTCTTCCAAATCGTCCGGCACATAGTCCAGTTGCCGGGCAATGTCCAAAATTTTCTTACAACACGCCCAGTATAGTTTCTCAGCTCTGGCTCGCTCAGTAATCCTCAAATAGCCAAAGTTAAACCGACTCAAAGCTTCTTCTTTAAACTGAGTAGCGTCGTAGAAGGCTTGCTGATAATTATCAACCCGGATGTTATTGTAAGTTTCCCAGAGGTTGCGAATAATCAGATGTTCTTCTTCCTGGAGAGGAGCTGGGGGATCGGTAGGGACTTCAC
Organism: Oscillatoriales cyanobacterium PMM_0019; assembly: GCA_949127975.1. Lineage (GTDB taxonomy): Bacteria > Cyanobacteriota > Cyanobacteriia > Cyanobacteriales > CASBRB01 > CASBRB01. Next base: position 5,878 of record CASBRB010000081.1, read on the forward strand.
TGGTGCTGAGAACGTCAAAAATTAGCACCGATTGATGGGAAGCGATCGCCCTGCCGCTCTCACTAACGAGGGTCGGCACAGGGACACGGCGTTCATCACAAGCTTCCTTAACCTCAGCTACAATATCGTTGGCATAGTTTTGCAGGTTGTAATTTTTCGAGGCGTGGAAGTTGGTTTGCGAACCGTCGTAGTCTACACCCAGTCCACCACCGACATCAAGATATTTCATATTGGCACCGAGTTGAGCCAACTCGACATAAATCTTGCTAGCTTCTCGGATGGCGTCTTTAATCACACTGATATTTGAAATTTGAGAGCCAATGTGGTAATGCAACAGTTGCAATGACCCCAACATATCAGCGGCACGTAATCGATCGACTACCTGGATGATTTCCGGAATAGTCAGACCAAACTTAGCCCGATCGCCCGAGGAGGTTCCCCAGCGACCAACACCTTTGGTACTCAGCTTAGCTCTCACACCCAAAAACGGTTCTATTCCTAGCGAGCGACTAGCTTCAACCACCAGTTCCACTTCTTCAATTTGCTCTAGCACGATCACAGGCGTCTGACCTAGGCGCTGGGCTAACATTGCCGTTTCAATGTATTCCCGGTCTTTGTAGCCATTACAAATCAACAAGGAGCCAGGGGTATCCAGCAGAGCCAGAGCAATCATTAGTTCCGGCTTCGAGCCAGCCTCTAAACCAAACTGATAGGGTTTGCCAAACCGGACTAAGTCTTCGATTAAGTGCCGCTGCTGGTTACACTTGACTGGAAACACACCCCGATAGCCACCTGCATAGTTGTACCGGGCGATCCCTTTGGCAAAGCAAGCATTTAACCGCTCAATGCGGTGTTCTAGAATATCCGAAAAGCGGATCAGCAGTGGTAATGCTAAATTTCGCTCTCGCAGAGCTTTTACCAGTTCAAACAGATCCAGAGAACCGCCGCGATCGCCTTTAGGTGAAACAGTCACATGACCTGCAGCGTTAATGGAAAAGTAAGGCTGACCCCAACCCTCAATCCGGTAACGGTTCTCACTATCCTCAATTGTCCAACTTTCTGGGAGTGAGCCGTTTCGTGGCGTTCGTGTTGAATTGGGGTTCAGTTCTTCGCTCTCGTCTGAGCGCTTGTCGGTTAGTGAATTTTCTAGCGCCTCAAAAGCCTTCGATAGCTCAACTCCCATTTTTGTATAACCTCGCCACTTGTCGCACTGTCAGTGTATCGCATTCTTTCCAACTAATGTCGGCAGGGGTCTCTCATTATACCATTCAGGGAAACTCAAGGTTTTCACACCTTTTTGTTGGGTTTCGTACCTCAACCCAACCTACAACTACAACTGTTGCAGAGGTTGAGGGGGTATTCTGCTGGTTTATGATAAAGGCATGGTGACAAAGTCTCAGAATCGTTCGACACAGAACTTTCCCCGGATTTGGTGGCAACAGCTATTATATAAGCATCCGGTAGTATTGTGGGGTGGAGTATGGCTAGCCCTGCTGTTGGTGGGCGCTCTAGCAGTCCGGGGTCTGATGAGTCCTGGTAAGGCTGTGCAACAGCAGCCTAAAGCTATTATGTCTGCTGCCGCCCAGAAGGCGATGCCAGAAACCACTCCCAGTTCAAATGTAATTGACCCAAATTCACTACCAGCCTTCACCAAGGTTCCTCAAATTTCACCAGCCCCAGAGCCTTCTAGGGGGGTGCCGATGTGGTTATATGGTACGATCGCTATCAGCAGTGCCATCGGTTCGGTATTGATTTCTTTAGGCTTCAAGCATAAACCGCGATATCGCAAACCCATCAAGCGGTTAAATAAAAGCATAAACCGCAGCCAGAGTGCGCCAACACGCAAGCGGCAGCAACGGAATTTGCCACCAGTAGCCAGGAAACGGCGACGTCAGGTAAAGAATTTACATGTAACATCTATACAAACTGCTTATGTACCCGAACCAGTGGTGACAGTGCTGCCAGCAGAAAACAGTTATCCACGCCATCAAGGCTCAGAAGACTTAGCTGAGATGATGGATTTGCGGAAACGTCAGTCTTTGACTTCCCTACTAGGCGGTGATTAACTGCGGTTAGTTGAAACTAGCGCTTGCCAATCTTGAATAGTTTTTTCCTGCCACATCCAGTTTTTACTCAACGCTTCCGGTTGAAAATCAGTGGGAGCGTCCGTTATCACTTTTTGACTCATCTGCTTCGCCTTATTTAACATTTTCTCTCGCTTCTCATCAGTCGCTGGTAGCTTTTGGGCTGCTTGCTTCATAGCCAGTGCTAAGCCAGCGTAAGTGTTGAGGACGTTTTTATTAGGCACCGAACTAACAGGTGTCGCTTGCTTTTGTCCACTAATAGAGAGGGTTTTAAACCAAACTTCAATTGCTCCCTCAAAATTGCCCTCCTGATAGTAGGCAAAACCCAGAGCATTGCGATATAATATATTTTCTGGCTCCTGTTTCACAGCAGTTTCCCAGAATCGACGGGCATCATCAACACTGAAAACTTTGCTCCCAGTGGCGATCGACTGCCAAGCCAATCTACCACGGAGAAAGCTGATAGCAGCGCGATCGAGTTGTTGCTTAGGAACGGCGGCAAGAGCCTCTTTAGCATACGCCACGTTATTGCGGTTAAGCAGTTCTTCCACAGCCCGCTCACCGTTATCCAACTCCCCCTGATTAAAGTTTCCTATAGCATAAGTAGCCAATTTAACACTTGAACCTGTATTAAAATTGATTTGTTGAGGATTTGAATTAGTCAGAGCAGGTGCTAAAATTGGCTGCCCAGACAACAATTCCGAGGGGCGCAAACTACGGTTTTGGAAAAACCAGAAACCAGCAATAGCGATCGCTATTGCACCAGTGGTACCTAACACAGGCAAGAATAGAGGAGCCCGCCTCATACTTTGCCACCAACGGGTTAAAAAGAAGATGGAATTTGATTTTCTTGCTTCTGATAGCTGTTTTTCTGATGTTGCAGGAGTAATTACGGCTGCTCGCCCATTGAGGGGTTTTTGTGCTAAGTCCTGGTTAACTGAAACCGCTGAGCCTTTTGATGCCTCTGGGAATAAATGCTCTGAGCCAGAAACGGGCGGCATCGGTTCTGTAGTGGGAGAATTTCCTTGGGCAATCTGGCGAAATAAATCAGAAACCAGTGCTAAGTCTTCTTCGTAGCCTAAGTCGTCGGCATCCATTTCATCATAGAGATCTGGCAGGTTCTCTGACTCATGGCTAGTTGAGTGTACTAACTCATCGTCAGCATCCAGAAAATCGGCGGAAATTGCCTTAGTGGTAAACTGTGTTTCTTCCTGTTCGCTGCCAAAGAAATTTTCAAAAGGATCGGGTAATGCCAAACGAGCGGCTATTTCCTTAGCATCATGAGAGCCTGTCAAGAAACCATCACATTGGCGATCGAGGTACAGAACGGGCAAAGCCCAATACAGTTGATTTGAGCCATAAGCAGAAACTAACCCCTGCCGCGCCCTATTCAGGCTGAGGTCAATCGGATAACCTTGGTTGAGGTTGCGGTAAAATAGTCTGGTTAGGGTTAACGCTACTTCATCTGGAATGCGTTCCGCCATTGCTAGGACGCTGGGAATACCACGCTTGACGAGAGCTTGTGTGAGATTACCCTCTTGTACAGCGTTTGATGCGGCTACATAGGCACCCCGACAGGAGTTAAAAACTGCCAACTGAATGCCGTTATTCACCAGTAGCCCCGCCAAGTCATCCCCGTTGACAGCCTCGGTTAAACCAGTTTTGCCGTTCACCAGGTATAAATCTCCACCGTTAACACCAAGGTTACTGTGACCTCCATAGTGGAAAATGTGGTATTGTCCCTGTTCGAGTGCTTGCGTCATCTGCTCTCTTCCCGGCTGTTCGAGCAGCGTCAGTTGGATTGTAGGTGAGCCGTTACGCGATCGACTGCGGAGTTCTTCTTGCAGTTGGTTGGCTTCTTGTTTGAGCCTGAGAGTTTCCCTGTCTGAAGGACCAGCAATTACCATTAAAATTTTTAGGGGTTGATCTGGTTCGATGGTTGCTGCTTGGGAATAACTTCTTAGAGAGGGAATAGTTCGCGTTTCTATCAACTGGTAGCGGGAAAAAGCCACGTCGGTTCCGGTTGCCAGGGGTCGATCGCCTGCGTACAGCACTTCCCAAGGCAGGCGGGGTAAGCGCGTGCCTTTGAGTCCTAACCGCAGCCGCAAAACCGAGCGTTGATTTTCAGCGATCGCTTGCGCCATCATCCAACTGTCGCGCAGGCTATCTTGAAACAGGGCATTATATAGATGCTGACCTAACGCTACTAAGGTGAGAGAGGATTGATTGGCGTTAGCGGCTCCTCCCTGCAACAACCCCAATAACGGGTCATTCATTAGCTGTCGCGCAGTGGCCAACCAATCTTCCACCGACCACTTTACCTGCTCTTCAGCTAGGGGTACCCCCGGCGCGACTTGTTCGGTTCTTACTAGATATTCGTCTTGGGCTCCTAATGGAGTTACAGAGATATGAAATTCCTGCGCCACGGCTGTCTCACCACTCCTGCTTTAGTCAGAAACTTGATTCTGTTGCTTTTGGCTGAAGGAGGAAATTATCCCCTCTATATTTAGATTGTTACAAATCACTCAAAGTTTCCAGTA
>CASBRB010000082.1 GCA_949127975.1 Oscillatoriales cyanobacterium PMM_0019
TCGCAAGAAGTTCGCGATCGTTGTTTCCATGCCATCTGGACACGGATAATTATGGTGCGTTACATTTCATTAACGCACCCTACCTGAGCTAGAGTAGGGTGTGTTAGCGTTAGCGTAACGCACCGAAAATTAGCACCCATTATGGTGCGTTACATTTCATTAACGCACCCTACAACTACATATAAGGGGACAATCCGCAAGTAACGCACCGAAAATTAGCACCCATTATGGTGCGTTACATTTGATTAACGCACCCTACAAGAGCGACTCAAGCACTAAAATTCGAGAAGTTGAACTCATCCCCCCTCATTCTTCTGTAATCACTTGACCAATGCGCTTTAAAATCATCAAAACATCATAAAGACGATTGCGTAAAGGTACGGGTGAAAAAATATCAGAAACATCATACTGACATACCCCCTGCTGAGATAATTTCACAAAAATAATCTCATTCCCGTTTGTCACCACGCCAAACACCGATTTATCCCGATTGGGATTTGCCATCATATACGCCAGCGTTTGCGGCAGCGCCGACATCGCCGAAATAGTCGTCCGTTTTGATTCCAACAACGCCACCCAAAACCGATTTTGCACCACTAAAACATCAATCCGACCCCGCAAAATTTCCCCATCCGCGTCATCTTCATCCAAAACAATCTCAACCGATGCCTCTCCCCGTATTTTAAAAGGAGGGTCATAAAAACCCGTTTTTTCTAATAAAGGCGAACCCATTAGCAGCGTCACCGTCCCCTCAGTCAGACCCCCACCTGCTAAATGATAAAGATACCGCCGTCTAATTAAATCCAGAGATTCCCTCTCCCCCTCGGTAATCTCTGACAAACCCTCATACCATTCCGTGAAAAATCCCTTATCTGACGTTCGCCTTAGATTAAAGCGACTTTCCACATCGGCAAAGGTTTTAATAACATCAGTAATAGCCGTTTTCTGCACCACTTTTTAACCCACATCCTCCACATCTTGCAGTAATTTCTCTAATCCAGCAGCAATCTCCCGCTCAATTCCAGCACTTCCCGAATCAATTCAGCCGGATTGTCATCTTTTAAATTTTTAAATGTGCTAGTGGCTCGCGACTTTGGAGTAAGGATGCGATCGCATTTAAAGCATTAGAATGCTCCTTTGAGTAACCTATGACCTTACCACCTTGATAAATATGATAGTCTAGGCTATCATGGTACTAACAAATTAACATATTTTACCCAATGGTGTCAAGTGTGTTATATGGTGTGCCTGAGTATTCGTCAATAATGAAAAGGTTTCGTGTAGCAGGTTTAATGACGGCTGTGACAGTTTGCTTATTTGAGCAAGCAGCTTATGGTGCCAGCTTGACTAGCTGGCGATTCTCGCCAGCTACGAATCAGTTGGAAATCACCTTAAGTGAGGCAACAATACCGCGATATTCCCTAATGTCGCAACCGCCGCGCATTGTCATATATCTTCCCCATACCAAGCTCGGCAGAGTAGAAACGCAACAAACTTACTCAGGCGCAGTACGTCTAATTCGCGTCGCGCTCAAAGACGGGGATACCACAGAAATTGTTTTAGAGTTATCACCACAAATAGTTTTGACACCTGAACAAGTGCAACTGCTGCTACCCCCATCTTCAGATGGCAATCGGTGGGTATTACGTACTCTAATTGCTGAAACAGCGACGACATTGCCCACTGCATTGCCGCCGCCTACCTTCATTAACCCGCAGACACCAATGGTGAAGGTGCCATCGCTAAATCGTACTGAAGTGTCAACTCCTAACCCCCAGACATCAGCAAACCAGGTTCCTGTCATTTTTCCAGCTAATCAACAACCTACCGTTACTGCCCCGGCTCTTTCTCCTGCAACAGCTCACACTAATGCAATGGCACTGGCAACAACCTCGACGATTGAATTTGGTGAGCCGCTACCGAAGAATAGAGCAGCTTTAGTAGTACACCAAAGTAGGGGGGATAGAGGCACAGATGATAATGCTAGGAATACTCCCCCCTTGCCTAGTAGGGAAAGGCAGGGGTTAGGTGTAGCCAGCCGTACATCAGCAGAAGTTTTACTCCGCGCTGGTAGTATGCTGAAACTGTTCTATCAGGGCGAAAACAATCTGAATCTCCCAGCCTTGACAGGGAGACAGCAAGTATTACTGTTACAGGAGGAAATTCGCGATCGCCTTGGCAATATTATTATCCCCAACGGTACACTGCTCATAGGACGCTTTGAAACTGTTAATAGGGGTTCGCGCTTCATTACTGAGTCTCTAATCATCGGTAAGCGTAATCTTCCCTTAGTAGCCCATTTAAACATCCTAAGTGTCGAAAGGCAGATGATTGCCCTCAAGCACCCCAATGCCCGCCAACCCAAAACTATTGAAGCTGGTCAAATTTTACAAGTCCAGCTCGCAGAGGATTGGCACTATGCTCGGAATTAGTGGATTAAAAATTATTAGATTCCGACGGCGGGGCTCCTGCTCCTGGTTGCTTGAGGAAGAAGTTTTGAGCCCCATCATTCTGATAGATACAGCGAATATCTGGTGAACCTTCAAGGGTGCCCGTAAACCCAAACGTGTTCATCCTCTGTTTACACTCATTCACTTGAGTTGATGTTACCAGTTTTTTTTGCTCTAAAATACTCCAGTTATTGGTACGCAGCACGCACCCTGGACGCATAGTAGGCTGAGAGACATAAACATTGAAAGGATTAAGCGTCACAAACATGCGAGTGTCCATGACTATAGCGCTGGCTCCAAACTGAACGCAAAGCTCAGGATCTGGCGCTAATCGATCGATCTCTTCACGGGAAACTACACTTCCGGTGCTGGGATTTGCCACAGTGCTAAATACAATGCCAACTCCAATCCCTAGAGCAAACACGCCTCCTATCACTGCTAGAGAGGTGTAATTGAAGGGGGAGGAGTTGGCGGCAGAGGATCTAGGGGAGGGATTGGGAGCGTCGGAGTACCTGGATTTACGTTTCATCTTTAAATTTCTAAGCTAGGGCAGGGAATGGGTTTTTCCTTGTTATTCAGTTTTAACTCAACTTTAATGGCTTACATATACCATACCTCCGAGTCAGTACCGTAGCAGCTACACTACTTGGGACTCTCCCAAATTGGGAGAGGGGAGTAAGAGTCGGATTTTTTTATCTTACTCCCCTTCTCCCTTGATGGGAGAAGGGGTTGGGGGATGAGGGTGATATTGAGAGCTCTGCCAGGTCTAAATTGCCCTCACCAAGGGCCCCTCTCCCAAATTGGGAGAGGGGAGTAAGAGTCAGATTTTTTTTCTCTTTCTCCCCTTCTCCCTTGATGGGAGAAGGGGTTGGGGGATGTTAGCGTTAGCGGTAGCGGCGCTAGGGCGCTAGCGGCACGAAGTGCGGGTGAAAAAGAGAGAGCGAACTATCTCTAGTGTTCTGTGGAAGCTCGTTTTCTCATTCTACACATGTCCAACTCCAGCATAAAAGATGTGGGTAAGGACAAGGGCTGAGCCTGGGAACGAGAAAAAGCCAGTTTAAGTATGGTGATGAAAGATTACCCCCTCATCATACAACAAAGAGGGACTGGGATTGGGAGAGGGAAAGGTAAGAATTGTATTTTACCTCTCCCTCTCCCTCTTAGGTAGGTTCGCGCAGCACTGCGAATTTTGGGGGTAGTTCATGCTAGTTCATGCTAGACTACCTCTGAAGCAATAGCTTACGGTAAAACAGCTTATGATTGAACTATACACTTTTACGACACCCAACGGACGCAAAGCCTCAATAATGTTAGAGGAAGTCGGCTTTCCTTATAACGTCCACAAGATAGATATCAGCAAAGGTGAGCAATTTACACCTGAGTTTGTGGCAATTAATCCCAACAGCAAAATTCCGGCGATGATCGATCGCGACACGGACATGACGATTTTTGAGTCTGGGGCGATTCTAATCTATCTAGCAGAGAAAGCTGGTAAATTTCTGCCGAGCGAACAAAAAAGCCGCTTTCAAGTTATAGAGTGGCTGATGTTTCAGATGGGAAGTGTGGGACCAATGTTTGGTCAATTGAACCATTTTAAGCGTTTTGCACCGGAAAAAATTTCCTACGCGATCGAGCGTTATGAAAAGGAAACATTGCGAATTTACAGCGTTTTGGATAAGCAATTAGCAGATAAGGAATTTATCTGTAGTGACTACTCAATTGCTGATATAGCCACCTATCCCTGGGTTGCTTCTTATGAGTTTCAAGGGTTAACCTTAGACGAACACCCAAATCTCAAACGCTGGTATGAAACAGTGGGGCAACGTTCGGCAGTACAACTGGGCATGAAAGTTCCATAAGTAGGTAGGATTGTAGATTTTTGCTAAAGTAGCGTCAAACACAACTACCAGAAGAAATAAAAAATGCTTCGTCTGAGTCGTTACCAATGGACTGTACTGTTTGCCGCTTGGCTGGGTTGGGGCTTTGACATCTTCGATGGCATCCTATTTAACTACGTCGCTCCCAACTGTGTACCTACCCTCTTAGGCTTAACCATCGGTTCTCCAGAAGCCAAGTCAGCAACCTTGTTTTGGACTGGAGTTTTAACTGCCATTCTGCTTGTGGGTTGGGCAGTTGGTGGAGTTATTTTTGGGCAAGTGGCCGATCGCATCGGGCGCACAAAAACCCTGCTACTAACGATGCTCCTCTATGCCTTGGGTACTGCCAGTTGTGCTTTGGCTCCAAATATAGGGGTTTTGATCCTATTCCGGGTTGTTGCCAGCTTAGGCATTGGGGGGGAATGGGCTGCTGGGGCATCGATGGTAGCGGAAGTGGTGCCAGAAACATCAAGAGTAGAAGCTGGTGCGCTATTGTATACTTCCGCTCCTACAGGGTTATTTTTAGCAACATTTGTTAATTATCAAATCGCTGGGGTACTACTCCCAGGAAATCCCGAAACTTCTTGGCGGATTGTATTTCTGTGTGGCTTGATTCCAGCAGCGGCGGCTTTTATTGTGCGCTTATTTGTCAAAGAGCCAGAACTTTGGCAGAAAACAGCTAGTATAGCAGCCCCGCCGACAGTTCGCGAACTATTCAACCGCGAAAATCTACCTTTGACGATTAGCGGGTTTTTGATGGCTGTTACTGCCCTAGTAACGTGGTGGAGCAGTAACTCTTTCATTCCAGTGGTTTCCACTGGGTTAGCTCAGACATTTGCCAAAGCTCAAAACTTCGATAAAGCAGCTACCCTAGCGCTAGTCGAACACTGGAAAGTGCTTGCCACCACTAGCTTTAACATGGGAGGTTTAATTGGTACGCTACTAACTGTGCCAGCGGCTAAATACTTGGGGCGAAAAGCTATGTTTTCGCTCTACTTTGCCCTGTCTGCCGTCTCAATGTTGGTAACGTTTGGGTTGGACATGCCTCCCGAAACGCGCCTTTATATGTACTTTTTCATTGGGTTGACTGTTTTTGGAGTATTTGGTAGTTTTACCTACTACCTACCAGAACTTTTCCCTACCAGAATCCGGGCTACTGGCTCTGGCTTCTGCTACAACATTGGTCGATTAGTGGCGGCACCTGGTCCATTTTTAGTGGGCTATATAGCATCTCAGGGCGTGTCTAGTGCTTTGGGAACTCTGTTTTGGATTGGGTTTGTGCCCATAGTAGGATTGTGCTTTATGCCGTGGGTAATTGAAACCAAAGGACGGGCGATCGGCAATTGAATACAGGTTCGTAGTGAGGGCTTTAGCCCTAAAAGGTTCGGGTTCAGGATTTTTTCCTCCAATATTGTCCTATTGGGGCATCTTTAACGAATCGAGTAAGCGGGTAGGCACTATTAAACACAACACTTTGGGCAGCTTTGGCGCTGTCCTGTGTCAGAAAGCAGGTTTCTTAAGTTGACTTTATTTACGCCTACCCGCTTACATACGAGCTAAGCATCCCTTATACAATCTCGCGTCACCATGCCGTGATTCAGTGGGCAAACCATAAACTTGAGATTATCGATCTCGCCAGCCGCAATGGTACATTTGTCAACGGGCAACAACTGATTCCCAGTCAGCCCATCAACCCTCAGCCCCCATTGTGCTGACCTTGGGTAGTAAAATTCAACTTGGCAACCTGGAGTTGGCAATTGTTGTTGCTGGATAAGATTAGCTAGTGGTAAAATCATACTGAATAGAATAGTATTTTAGTTTTGATAACTATCTACCGCCATGACCCAACAAATGTCACCATCCATCTATGACTTTTCGGCTCAAAGTATTGATGGACAAACTGTTCCTTTAAGCAACTACAAAGATAAAATACTGCTGATTGTAAATACCGCGAGTCAGTGCGGCTTCACTCCCCAGTATCAGGGGCTTCAGTCCTTGTATGAAAAGTATGCTAGCCAGGGACTAGAAGTATTAGGATTTCCCTGCAACCAGTTTGGACAACAGGAACCGGGCAACGCCACAGAGATACAATCTTTTTGCGAAACGCGCTTTGGTGTGTCTTTTCCACTGTTTCAGAAAATTGATGTAAATGGTAGCAATGCCCATCCACTTTACAAGTACCTGACTAAAGCTGCACCAGGAATTTTCGGCACAGCAGGAATCAAATGGAACTTTACCAAAATTCTGGTCGATCGTAGCGGTAAAGTTATTAAACGCTATCCTCCGATGACCAAGCCAGAAAATTTGTCAAAAGACATTGAAGCCTTATTTTGACATCTCCCCACGGTTAAAACACGGGGGATTCTAAGCAACGCTTACGATAAGATCTACGGCTGTCACTGAATAGATCGTATCGTTGTGGGAGTGTCAAGCTCCCGCTACCCACCTTGGTTAGAGTTACCGCTAACTGTGTGGCTACTTTTCTGATGATATTGGCTGCACCATTACAGTCAGCGTTAATCAACAAACTTTTGGCTGTTTTATACAACCCACGCTTCACTCTTTCACCTGATGGTTTCCACTGGTCGGGTTTTTCACCATATAAGGGCAGAAAATCATCATCAAGAAACGAAGCTTTAGAGGTATATGATTCCTCAGTCACTGTCATAATAATTCCATACTCAGAGCATAATTGTTTTAACCTCTGAATTAGTCTACCAGTTGGAATTGGGACAAAGTTTTGATTATTCTGTTTGCCCATGTTTGAACAAATTTTTTGTCCTTCATTCCATCCAATTACCAGATGACCAATCCCATCACTTAGGCAACGGTTAACAATAAACCTTGCTGCCTTGTTGATGGCATCTCTCATCTGATTGTTACGCTTACTTTGTATCCTGTCTAAGTTAGCATCCCAATATTTATCTGACTTATCCTGCTTGTATTTGGCAACTAATCTGGAATATCCTTGGTTCATCGGCATGAACCCTAAGTCGATAGCTACCTTTGCGCTCCTCTGCGTAAACCTCTGCGCCGCAATGCGATTAAAAATATTTAACTCAGATATCACCTAAAAACTGCTGCACTCGCTCCAAGTAAGTTGTCGGATCTTCCAACATGGGAAAATGAGCTGTGTTGGGAATTACGGCAAACTCAACTACATCATTCAGTGCTGCCGCCTGACGCCCCATCTCGGCTGGGATGATAATATCATGTTCTCCCGCAATTAATAGCGTTGGCACTTTTAACTTAGCAAACTCCTGGGGCATCACTTCCGCAGACTTCTTGCTCACAGAGGTCAAAATAGTATTTAACGCAGCGTCGTAATTTGCCGTCAGGAAATCTTCTAGGAAAGCACGACTCACAGCACTAGGCAGAGGGCGATGTAAAAATCGCGCCATAAACATTTTGTCCATGTAGGGAATCCTACTCAACCAGCGGGGACGAAACTTTACGACGTAGCCACCAAATTTATGAAAGTCTGTGAATGCTTTCTCGTCGTACTCAAAAATTCCGCTACAGGTGAGAATCGCCCGCTCTACTCTTTCTGGATATAGGTTAAGAAAAAAAGTTGCTACTGAGGCACCCATTGAATGGGCGTTTATATATACGCGGTTTAGGTGTAAAGAGTCTAATAACGCTGCTAGGTCTTTGGCATACTCCTCCAGCTCGTAGGTGAGTTCTTCTGTTACACTAGCTTCATTATCTTCTATCTGTGGAGGGTGGGAGCGATCGTTATCCCTGACAGAAACTTGGTGGTTCTCAGAATCATTGGTTTCGGTAGGATCGGGGTGGTAGTCCGAGCTATGAGGATGAGGACTAAAGTCCTCACTACGAGCCTGAGGATGAGGACTAAAGTCCTCACTACGAGCCTGAGGATGAGGACTAAAGTCCTCACTACGAGCCTTTATTTGAGAACGGCCAAACCCTCGCATATCGTAGAGTAGGCAATCAAACGTATCTGCTAAGGTTTGAGCTGTCGTTTCCCAATACTTTGCTGAACCAGCCCAACCGTGTATAAATACCATCACCGGCTTCTTTTCAGAAGTAGCTGGTGTGCGAACCCATTCGTAGTAATGCTCAGCGCCGCGAACGCAAATGTAAGACATTATTAGTTATTTGTCCTTTGTCATTGGTCATCAATAAAACTAATGACCCATTACTAATGACCAATGACCATTAAGCTGATTCAGGTTTTGGCAGGGAAGAAGGATGCACTAGCAATTCTGCAGTCGATCGCTTCTCTACCATTTCCTTAGTAATTATACAGCGAGTTACGTCTTTGCGCGACGGCAACTCATACATCACATCCAGCATCAATTCTTCTACAATTCCTCGTAGGGCGCGGGCTCCTGTTTTGCGACGGTAGGCTTCTTGAGCGATCGCTCGAATCGCATCTGGTTTAAACTCCAGTTGTACATTATCCATCTTCAGCAGCTTTTGGTACTGCTTTACCAGGGCATTCCGGGGTTCGGTAAGTATTTCCATCAACGCTTCTTCATCGAGAGGATCTACTACCGCTACTACTGGCACCCGACCGATAAATTCTGGAATCATGCCAAACTTCACCAAATCGTCGGGCTCCATGTGGCGCAGGATATCTGCTGTGCGTTTTTCTCGTGGTTGCGACTCACCGGGTTGAATAAACCCGATTGACTTTTTACCCATTCTCTGCTCTACGACTTTTTCCAGACCAACAAATGCGCCACCGCAAATAAACATAATATTGCTGGTGTCAATCTGGATGCAGTCTTGGTAGGGATGCTTGCGCCCACCTTGAGGAGGCACATTAGCGACGGTTCCCTCCAACATTTTCAGCAAAGCTTGCTGCACGCCCTCTCCTGATACGTCCCTTGTGATCGAGGGATTTTCGCTTTTCCGGGCAATTTTGTCAATTTCGTCTATGTAAATAATCCCCCGCTGTGCCTCTTCCACATCAAGTTCTGCTACTTGTAAAAGTCGCAACAGGATATTTTCGACATCTTCTCCTACATACCCGGCTTCCGTTAATGTAGTAGCATCGGCTACAGCAAATGGCACATCCAGGATTTTTGCCAGTGTTTGTGCCAGAAGGGTTTTTCCGCACCCGGTAGGACCAATCAGGAGAATGTTTGACTTTTGTAGTTCTACAACCTCTTCTGTCCCGACTTTGCCGCTATTTTTAGCTTGGACAGAATTCAGGCGTTTATAATGGTTATATACCGCTACCGAAAGAACTTTCTTAGCTTCTTCTTGACCTATTACATGCTCATCCAGATGTTTTTTGAGTTCTCTGGGTTTGGGCATTTGATTCAGCGAAAAGTTGCCTGAGCGGGTTTTACGCTTCGCAGGTTGTTCTGAGCGGTTAACAGGTTGGGGTGATGGGGTGTTGGAGTCCATCAACTCCTCATCTAATATTTCATTACACAAGTCAACGCACTCATCACAAATATATACCCCAGGACCGGCAATCAACTTGCGCACCTGCTCTTGCGACTTACCGCAAAATGAACATTTTAGATGGGAGTCGTATTTAGACATAGTTGCCTCTTATTTGATTGAGGTGACAGTTGCTTTGGGCGTAACAGAGTTTTCGCGATCGATCACTTTATCGATTAGACCATAGTCTTTGGCTTCTGCTGACGACATGAAAAAATCCCTATCGGTATCCGCTTCAATTTTCTCAAAACGTTGACGAGTATGATACGTCAATAACTCGTTCAGCTTATTTTTATGATAGAGAATTTCTTTGGCTTGAATTTCGATATCAACAGCTTGTCCCTGGGCACCTCCCAGAGGCTGGTGAATCATGATTCGGGAGTTGGGCAGCGCCATCCGCTTGCCGTGAGTTCCAGCGGCTAGGAGAAAAGCGCCCATACTAGCAGCTAAACCAAAGCAGATAGTCCCCACATCAGGGCGAATCTGCTGCATGGTGTCATAAATCGCCATCCCCGCTGTTACAGAGCCACCAGGGGAGTTAATGTACAGTTGGATATCCTTTTCTGGGTCTTCGGATTCTAGAAACAATAGCTGAGCAACAATTGAGTCAGCCATATCATCGTCTACCTGTGTACCCAAAAAAACAATCCGCTCCCGCAGCAGTCGCGAATAGATGTCAAAAGCCCGTTCGCCCATACCCGATTGTTCTACAACCATCGGGATAACATTGCTAGAGCCGACTGAGTAAACCTCTAAGTTACTCAGGCTACTGATTGAGTAATTCGGGGATTGCGATACCAGCATATAGTTAACGTAATGGTTAATGAGCCAACTCTAAGGTACAATAGCGACCTGGACTTGCCAGAAATGTCGATCGCTCTATTCCCGTTATAGCTGAATCTGGCAGTTTTGACCACTGGGGGGCTTCCGGGGAAGGGAGTATTTTTAAATCTTCCCCTGCCCTTTGCTACTCGGAGCCCTAATTCTTGTTACCGCTCATCACTCGACGGGTGCTTCTGGTGGTGCAACAGCGGCATTTAAAGATTCTGGGGGTATCAGTTCTATTGTGGCGTGTTCTACCAGCCAGTCGATCGCTTTTTCGATCAGCAAATCGATTGCCACTAACTCCCGCAGTTTGTTGACATCGACTTCTTGCTCTGATAACTGCGTTATCACCTCTTCCACCTTGTCGTCAAGGGTTTCCGGTTCTACCTCTAAAGATTGGGCTTTAGCAATTTCTTCAAGAGCCAGAGATTGTTTGAGGCGGTTGATGGCCTCTGGGCGCGTTCGCTCGACTAACTGCTGCACCAAATTTTCGTTTAACATTTTGCCAACATCTATCCCACTCTGCTGCAGTTGGATAATGTTTTGCCTCATTATGCTCTCAACCTCCTGCTTAATCATGCTTTCTGGCAGTTCAATTTCTACATGATTCAAGAGTTCCTCTATCAAGGCTACTTTTTCTTTTGCTAACGTTTCTTGTTGGGTTTTTTCTCTAAATTTAGATTCCAACGATGACTGTAACTCAGCCATAGTGTCAAACTCGCTAACTTCTTGGGCGAAGTCATCAGTTAATTCCGGTAACTCTTTTTCCTTGAGGTCTTTTAGGGTAACAGTAAAAGCAGCTTGCTTGCTTGCCAAATCTTTACGCGGATAGTCTTGGGGAAACTCCATCGTTACTTCTTTGGTTTCTCCCGGAGTCATGCCAATAATTCCATTAACAATATCATCCAGGAATTTTCCTTCTCCTAGCTCAATTTCAAAGTTGGTTGCTTGAGCCCCTGAAATTTCTGTAGGCTCATCGTCTTCTTGGGAGCTAGGAACAAATCTTCCTCTGTAGTCAACCACTGCTACATCTCCCTTCTGAGCTGGGCGTACTTCCACAGGAATCAAAGTTGCTTTTTCGTCACGGCGCTCTGACAAGAATTTATCCACATTGGTGGAATCATAGGGAATTTCTTCTACTTGGACTTTCAAGTTGATATAGTCGCCTAGTTTTACTTCTGGTGCGACATCTACCGACGCACTGAACGTGAAAGCTTCTCCTGGTTTATACTCATTAACCAATTGCTCCATCGGAGAGATGAGCTGGTAGTTACCGAGAGCTTCTATCGATTCTTGCTCCAGCGCTTGCGTTAACCCCTTTTGAATCAATTCATCTAGGGTTGCGGCTTTGATTCGTTGCACTCCGAGTCGCTGTACTAGAATTTGACGCGGCACCTTTCCTTTGCGAAACCCAGGAATGTTGGCAGTGCGTGAGAACTCTTGAACGACTTTTTCGTAGGCTTGTTTCGACATTTCGCTGGGAATTTCAATCTCCAGACCAATTTGGCTAGCGGGCAGCTTTTCCTGGGTAACTTTCATCAGACAATTCTCTAAATTTTGAAGCTAAACGTATATGGCTAGGGGAACAGGGGGTGGCAGGCACAGAGGCTAGGGGGCAAGATCGACACTCAGAGTTGCTTTCTCGTGATATGCTAGGTTTTGCGACCGTCCCTAAGGCATCTTAGCTCTCAGCCTTGGCTGCTGATGCCTGTCCTGTCGCTTACCTATCTGATAATAGTACATCAACAGCACAGGCACAGCACAACAATCACGCTTATCTTTAAACCTCTATTACGATCTTAGTGTATTTTTTACCAAAAGTTGTCTACGTCTGTGTTATTATGTGCTAATTACCTCCTATCCAATATTATACGATAGCGGTAAAAAATAAATTATAATGAGAAATTCGGGAATTACTGGTGCTGATTGTTCAATGGTGAATTAGTAGAGGGAACGAAATTGTCTAAGTCGTATAGGTTAGCGATATTGGGAGCCACGGGTGCTGTGGGTACAGAGTTGCTAGAACTTTTGTCTAGCCGCCAATTTCCTATAGCTGATTTGAAATTACTCGCTTCACCCCGCTCTGCTGGTCGAAATCTATCTTTTAATGGAGAAAATTTGCCAGTGGAACCAGTGAGCGATCGCTCTTTTGACAATATAGATATAGTACTAGCATCTGCTGGGGGATCAATATCGAAACTTTGGGCACCGAAGGCAGTGGAAGCTGGTGCGGTTGTGATTGATAACTCCAGCGCCTTTCGCCTAGATCCCCAAGTACCCCTCGTTGTGCCAGAAGTGAACCCCGAAGCGGCAGCCACCCATAAAGGCATTATCTCCAACCCCAACTGTACAACAATTTTGATGACGGTGGCAGTTTGGCCGCTGCACAAATTCCAACCAATACAACGCCTAGTAGCAGCAACCTACCAGTCTGCCAGCGGTGCGGGTGCTAGGGCAATGGAAGAAGTTAAAACTCAGACGCAGGCTATTTTAAACGGTGAAACACCAAAGGCAGAAATTTTTCCCTATCCCTTAGCATTTAATTTGTTTCCGCACAACTCCCCCATGACAGATCTGGGGTATTGTGAAGAAGAAATGAAAATGGTAAACGAGACACGCAAGATTTTCAGCGCCCCAGATTTGCGGGTGACAGCAACCTGTATTAGAGTTCCTGTACTCAGGGCACATTCTGAAGCAATTAATCTGGAATTTGCTGAACCGTTCCCAGTGGCAAAGGTGAGGGAACTCTTGGCAGCAGCTCCAGGGGTTAAACTGGTAGAAGATTGGAAAGCAAATTATTTCCCCATGCCAATTGATGCCACAGGACGTGACGAAGTTTTAGTAGGTAGGGTTCGCCAAGATATTTCTCACCCTTGTGGTGTAGAACTCTGGTTGAGTGGAGACCAAATCCGTAAGGGTGCCGCTTTAAATGCAGTACAGATTGCAGAATTGTTGATAAGTGAGTAAACCGCTAAAAAGAGGAGTATAATAAGAAAGTGGTAAATTTAGGGCGCATTATTACCGCAATGGTGACGCCGTTTAAAGAAGATGGTAGCGTTAATTATGGCGTCGCAGAGCAGTTGGCTGCTCATTTAGTGGAAAATGGTTCAGATGGTATAGTAGTGTGCGGGACTACAGGCGAGTCGCCCACCCTGAGCTGGGACGAGGAACACCAGCTATTTGAGGTAGTGCTGCAAGCTGTCAAGGGCAAAGCTAAGGTGATCGCTGGTACTGGTTCCAATTCCACATCGGAAGCGATCGCAGCTACTAAAAAAGCTGCTATATTAGGAGTAGATGGATCATTACAAGTCGTCCCTTATTACAACAAACCCCCCCAAGCAGGATTGTATCAGCACTTTCAGGCGCTCGCGCAATCGTGTCCTGACGTGCCGATAATCCTTTACAATATACCTGGGCGCACTGGACAAAATCTGCAACCGGAAACTGTTGCCCGTCTGGCGGAAATTCCCAATATTGTTGCCATTAAAGAGGCTACAGGAAACATAGATCAAGCCAGTCAAATTCGTTACCACACTCCGGCAGAATTTGCAATCTACTCTGGGGATGATTCCCTCACCCTGCCCTTAATGGCAGTGGGAGCCATAGGGGTTATCAGTGTTGCCAGTCATTTAGTTGGCGCACAAATCAAGCAGATGATTCAAGCATTTGAAAGTGGTAAAACGACAGAAGCGACTCAAATTCACCTAAAACTATTTCCGCTGTTTAAAGCTTTGTTTTGTACCACTAATCCAATTCCCCTAAAAGCCGCTATGAAAATGCAAGGCTGGGATGTAGGTGCCACTCGTCCTCCTCTGAGCGAGATGCCAGCCGATTTAAACCAAGCATTAAAAAGTGTAATGAACGAACTTAACTTGCTTAGAATCAACGAATAATATGCCCAAGTTTCTGGAAAAGTGAATACACTAAATGATGCATCACCATTACTTCCTTCGGTGTTCTAAGATTATGTATTAAGCTAGCTGGGGGAACAGAGAATAAAAATTCTTATGGCGGTAATGGGAGTAAGTGTTAAAGACAAACTTTGTTAACACTGTCTCTGGCAATATCATCCCTATAGAAAAGATGATTAACATGGGGTAAATACTTGCTTGACCTTATTCTTATTATCACCTGATATTTTTCAGAAAACCCCTAATCTCTCCCTGTACCTCTCCTTTCTAGCAATTCCTTTAACTGTATAAGTGTGGTTCTTGTGACTATTAATTTCAAATCAAAAGGCAAACAAATGACTAACAACGGATCGAAACCTGCGCTCAAAATTATTCCTTTAGGCGGGTTACATGAAATCGGCAAGAATACATGTGCCTTTGAGATAGACGACGAAATCGTTCTACTAGACGCTGGGTTGGCTTTTCCCACAGATGGAATGCACGGCATCAATATCGTTTTGCCAGATATGACTTATCTGCGGGAAAACAGCCACAAAATCAAAGGTATGATTGTCACCCACGGGCATGAAGATCATATCGGGGGAATTCCCTATCACCTGAAGCAGTTTGATATTCCTGTTATTTATGGCCCTAGGCTAGCAATGGCTTTACTGGAAGGCAAACTGATAGAAGCTGGTGTCGCTAACCGGACGCAGCTAAAACGGGTGCTACCACGGGATGTAGTCCGCATTGGCAACTCGTTTTTTGCTGAGTTTATTCGTAACACCCACTCGATTGCCGATAGCTTCACCGTAGCCCTGTACACGCCAGTAGGTGTGGTTATCCACACAGGTGACTTTAAAATTGACCACACTCCTATAGATGGTGAGTTTTACGATCTACAGAAGTTAGCCGAGCATGGAGAAAAAGGCGTTTTGTGCCTGATTAGCGACTCTACTAACTCAGAAATACCAGGATTCACACCCTCGGAGCGTTCCGTCTATCCTAATCTCGATCGAATTATTGCTCAAGCACCCGGACGTGTACTGCTAACCACATTTGCCTCGTCAGTACACCGGATTAACATAGTTCTACAGTTGGCACAGAAGCATAATCGGGTAGTGTCGATATTGGGGCGCTCGATGCTAAACGTAATTGCCCATGCCCGCAATCTAGGTTATATCAAGTGCCCAGATAATTTGTTTCAACCTTTGCACGCCATTCACCAATTGCCAAATGAGAAAGTGCTAATTCTGACTACTGGTTCTCAGGGTGAGCCACTAGCCGCGATGACTCACATTGCCAATGGCGAACATCGGCAGATAAAAATCCGCAAAGGCGATACGGTAATATTCTCGGCAAACCCAATTCCTGGCAATACGATCGCCGTGGTAAATACCATTGATAAGCTGATGATGTTGGGAGCCGATGTGATATATGGTCGTGAAAAAGGAATCCATGTTTCCGGACATGGCTGTCAGGAAGACCAAAAGCTAATGATTGGCTTGACTCGCCCCAAATTCTTCTTACCAGTTCACGGCGAACATCGGATGTTAGTGAAACACGCCCAGACAGCCCAGAGTATGGGTATCCCCCCTGAAAATATGGTGATTATTGACAATGGGGATGTAGTGGAATTGTCTGAGGATGGCATTCGGGTTAGCGGGAAGGTTCCTTCCGGGCTGCAACTGGTGGATAATGCTGGTGTGGTTCATGACAACGTATTGAAGGAACGGCAGCAACTAGCTGAAGATGGTGTTGTGACAGTGGCGGCGGCAGTAAGCTGGGAAGGCGAGTTGATAGCGAAGCCCGAAGTACATCTGCGCGGAGTGGTGACAGCGGTGGAGCGCGAGTTGTTACAGTCATTGGTACAACGAGCTATAGAGGCGACATTGCGCGATCGTTGGACAAGTTTTGCTCAATCATTTGATGACTCATCACAGCTTGAGGTTGACTGGGTTGGCTTGCGAACCCAAATCGAGAGCGAACTTCAGCGCTTATGCCGACGCGAACTTCAGTGTCGCCCACTGGTAATTTTCTTGCTACAAACGACCGATGAAGCACCAGTAAAAGCGGCAAGAAGGCGCACCCGCCCCACAGCCAAAGTTGCTTCTTGACATTCTCCCCCGTTAACAAAAGCGGTATAACGGGGGACTCCAAGTTTCACAATCGATCGTCGTAGGTTGGGTTGAGGAACGAAACCCAACATCCAACTGAATGTCGGCAGGGGTCTCCCTGCTATACCCGCCAGGGTTAGCGGGAGAGGAATGCCGACAATTCAGTTGGGACGTACCTCGGCTATACCCCTATTTCAAGGCTTCAATCGTAACAGTGCCGCCCTCAACCGCTTCAATCTGAAGCTTAAAACCATACAGCAAGCTCATCCCGATTAGCGGATCTGCCTCAGAAGCCGCTACATCAACAATTTGGTTCTGCCCGTCCCAAATCACAGCCGCCTTGTATATTTCAAAAACAACTTCGCTTCCGTCACCTAATGTACCAATGTCGCGGAAATGCCAAGGCAAGGCAAGATCTGTGATGATGGAAAGCGGTAAAGACAAAAAACTGGTAAATCCTGTATCAATGACCGCATCAACGGTTATTTTGTGTGAATCGATACGACCTACTGCAACTTTGATAATTGCCTCACAATCATTATTGACCGTCCCGAACATCATACGGACTGCCTCAGACTGCGGCTGCCGAAACGGAAGACTGCTCGATGTCCAATCCGAATCACCCAGGGTTGAGCATCGGGTTCACGTTCATAAAGACGATCAACGGCTAACATCGGTCTATCAGCTACTTCAAAAGAGCCTGTTTCAATATTGATTGCCACAATCTTGCCATGATTGCCTGCTTCGACCTGAGATCGAATCTGAGACTCATAGATCTCATTGCCACGTCGAGCAAACTCTTCTTTGCTGTAGCGGGGTTGTCGAACTGTCATAGGCTTGACCTTGTGGGAATGGGTGCCCTTTCATTTTAGCCTGGGCATTCGCTTTTGCCGTCTCGGAGCGATCTCACTAACTTACGAGATTAGCAATCTCTCTACGGCTGAGAAAAACGTCAGTGTTAATAAATAGGAACGTTCCGCAACTTCACTTGAGCATACACAGCTATGGAAGGGGCGGGCACAGCGTCGCCGACGCTACAATCCTACCGTACCTCACGCGGCTGCAAGCCGCTAGCAATCTTCTTTCCGACATTCTTGATGCTCATTCAGGTAAGTATGGATGATGGCAAGAACATCTTTAAGCATCTGGAGATCTGGGCTGTAGGGGCAGTCCCCCCGTGGCTGCCCCACAGTCCAGGCTGCTGGGGTGGCGGATGTCTGTGTTTTAAGCTATGTTAAGTTTTGTGTAGCTCTGAGTGAACATACGGATATGCCTAACTATACATGAAGAAATATTTCGGTGTTCTCGCTCAGGGCAAAGCACCAGGCTGTCAACCATGATAAAGATAAGCAGAAGACATCATGCAACAAATTCTAGAGAAGATAAGTCCGGGAAAGTAACTGAACAGTTGTAGTTAAAGGTTAAGCAGTTTAGTAAACAGCCCGATAACACAGGAGAAGGTCAATGAATGTATCTGAGTATACCACATCCCAAATAGTTGTAACAAGTTGGGTCTGGATGGACAAAGCAGAAGGCTCTACGAGTGCCGAGCTACGCCAACCCGCCACTACCAAAACTTCCTTTGATATATTCAAACCTTTACGTCAATGGCTCGATGGGCTAAATGTACGAGATCGCCAACTGGCGCACCGCCTCTGCAAGATGATTCCTGCCCAGTGCCCGTTTGAGCGAGATATTAAACTATTTGGTATTACCCTGGTTCACATTCCACCGATGTGTAAGCTGAACCCACTCTACGATGAATTAGTTGGTCTCCGCTTCCGGGCGTTATGCTACCTGGCTGACGAATGTGGCGATGATATAGCTGCTTACTGCTAAAATAGAGGTTTGACCTCTAATTTTAGACAGCTCTAAGTCGGTAGAAAGTAAATAATGGCGATAATTGCCCTAAAAGCCTGGTATCTTGAGAAGTATGAGCCAATTCAAGAACTAGAGAAACGTCCCCACGACATCCGGCTCAGTAAAAATAGCTTGCTCAAGTCAGCTCTCAGAGCAGACTTCTTAGAAGAAGTCCAGGATGTGAAGCGCTCGGCTTGGTTCGGGCGCTATCTCGAAGGAGAAACCGTAGAATTTTATATCGAAGGCAGTGGCGGCTACACCATTGCTAATATTGACCTCATCAGTCATGAGATTTACTTCACAAAGCTTGAGGTGATGGCGCAACTAGAGCCTATAATCTTCCTGTGCTATCAAGCTGAGTATGATGCCTCAAGTCAAGCATTGCGCGAAGCTCTAACTGAAACACTCGAAGTTATCAATCAGCGATCGCGCTTACCCCTAAAACTAGAAGAATCCCAACGTCCCGCCGATGCCCCTGTACGGCTCAATGGCACCTCATTACGTAAAATCCGCAAAAGTTTGTTGTTTATTGCCGACGGCACACCGGTGGCGAGGATCGATCGCAAAGATACGCCCCAAGTGATTCCGAGCCCGAATGTGTGTGTAGAATTGGGCTACGCCCTGCAAAGCAAGCGCTTAGAACAAATTTTACTGGTAAATCAGGAGCGCTCTGACTTGGCGGGGCAGTTTCCCTTTGACTTACCCAAACATCAACAGTTATCCTTTAAAACGGTATCTGAACTGCGTACAATGCTGCCGCTGGTGATGGAAACCCTACTGCAGCGGTTTAATTTATTTTCGTAATGCGTGATTTTCAAGTCTTCTGGCTCGATAATTTAATTAAGGATAATTCTGTACTATGCCAAGAACAGCCAGTGAATTTGCCGTACACATCATGATTGCAGGTGGGCACCGGGAAGAGATCCGTTTTGCAACGATTCAAGACTTTCAGAAGTGGTACAGTGGTGAATTAGTGCCCAAATCAAGCTCCAACGACTTCATCAGTGTGCCGATTAAAAACATTCAAGGTGAGTACATGGTGGTGCGTCCTTCCAGCATTCTTGCCATCCGAGTGGAACCAGTATTCTCCTCTAGCGTCGAGCGATTTTAGTTTACGCTGGCATAAATTTAGCATGTCGTGTTTCATCCCCCGGTTAAAACGCGGGGCGCTGACCCACTCCGGACTTTTTTAGGTGAGTATGATCGATAAAATTGCTTTGCTTTCGTTGAGTTTGGGGGTAGCCCTGGGAAATCCTAGTCATCCTGTCAAAACCCAGACTGCTTTTCATTCACTAAATCGCACCAAAATAAATGTGGCGGCGGCTTGTTGCCAGGAAGATTTACTAGGACTAGACGATCAGATTTGGGGTAATCCAAATCATGCAGCGGACAAACAGGCACTGTTGACATCGATCGAGAACAGTCTGCGTTATCTAAGGACTGATGCTGCTGAGGCAGCATATCGGCACTATGTGGTAACTGGAATTACCCGCGAACGCACCTACCGCTCTTTGGTACGCTTCCGCCAGCTAATCATCTCCTCAAATTCACCAGAGGAACTGCAAGATGCTATCAACCGCGAGTTTGACTTCTACGAATCTGTGGGCAAAGACGACCAAGGAACAGTCTATTTTACTGCCTATTATCAACCAATACATCAAGCAAGTCGGACGCGGACACAAGAGTATCGCTATCCTATCTATCGACTACCAGCCAACCTGAGTCACTGGCCTAAGCCCCATCCTACACGAGCCGAACTAGAAGGAGAGGATGGTTTGCAGGCTTCGCGGGGTCCGTTGAAGGGGTTGGAATTATTCTGGTTGCGCGATCGCTTGGACGCCTTTTTAATTCAAATTGAAGGTTCTGCCCGACTGCAACTGACAGATGGCACTGAGACGACAGTAGGTTTCGCAGGAAGGACAGATTATCCCTATACCAGTATCGGGCGAGAAATAGCCAAAGATGGCAAGTTACCCCTGGACGGTTTGAGTATGCCAGTTATGAAGCGTTATTTCAAGCAAAATCCCCTGGAGCTAAATAACTATCTGCCGCGCAATCGTGGTTTTATCTTTTTCAAGGAAACCTACGGTAGCCCAGCTATGGGGAACCTTAACGTGCCAGTAATGCCTGAGAGATCGATCGCCACCGATAAATCCCAGATGCCACCGGGAGGTTTAGCGCTGGTACATACAAAACTTCCCTACTTTAATGGTACTGGTCAAATAGAGGAACGTGTGGTAAGTCGCTACGTGCTAGACCAAGATACTGGCAGTGCGATTAAAGGACCAGGTAGAGTCGATTATTATATGGGGGAAGGTGAGCAGGCAGGCGAACGTGCTGGGGTTACTGGTAGCAATGGGCAACTTTATTACCTGTTATTGAAAGAATAAGCATATATAGGGGCAACCACAGGGGGATTGCCCCTACGAACCGAATTATGTAGTTTCTATTCGTAGGGTGTGTTAGCGCTTCGCGTAACGCACCATCCACTATCAGTAGTGTCGCTGCGTAAGTCCTGTTCACCAAAAAGGGAGTGAAAAGGGAAACGATTACAGCAGGGTTTCTCGGTGATTTTGGAAATTGGTGACGATGGCAAACCCCGTAAAATTCACAGTCGGAGTCCTGTCTATTATTCCCCACTACTTTATTTTGACAATTGCTCGACAAAAATTTGATGCTCTGGTGTAGCTAATCCCTGTTGTAACACTGCTAATACCTTGGTTAAATTTCCAGCTAATAATGCCGATCGATCTAGCCACAATCCCGGAAACACTTCAGAGCAAATTACCCCATCGGCTAATGGCTCGAGTTTAATATATTCCCCTGACTTTAACCTAAACCAATCGAATTTGCTTTGGTAAACTCGCCACACCAAATATTCTTGTACTTGATTGCGACGGTAAACTTTGAGTTTTTCGTGCAAATCGTAGGAAGCACTACTAGCAGCAACTTCTACAATTAATTCAGTAGCACCTTCCACATAATCATCCTCAGTAAGGCGCGACTGTCCCCCTGTTTCAATTCTTAACAGTGCATCTGGTTGAGGTTCGTTATCTGCATCAAGTAGCACAGTGGCATTGTCACCTAATTCTACCCCAGGTGTAGCAGCTTCGTATCCAACTAACCAACCCATGACGTAAGCATGGGGTTTTCCATGACTTCTAAATCTTAACGGCGATGCCACGTAAACCACTCCTTCGATTAGTTCGGCTTTTTTTAGATTAGGCATAGCATGGTAGCGACGCTCAAATTCAGCACGGGTGAGCTTGTCGCCATTTTCTAAAGGAGGAATTTTTAAAACAGTAGAAATCTCGCTGACAGA
>CASBRB010000083.1 GCA_949127975.1 Oscillatoriales cyanobacterium PMM_0019
CTTTAATGAAAGCAAATATTGCTGCAACTCTTGTGTGCGTTGTTTAGTCAACCTGGCAATACAAGAGGAATAGGCAACGGGAGCGAAAGTCCCCCCTTCATATTGACCTTTTTCATAAGCACAAGTAGCATCCCTAAAATTAATCCAGGCAGTTTGAGCCTGAATCATTCTTTGCTTCTGTTGCCCGCTAAGTTTTGACATCAACTGTGGATAAATCCGATTGAGCTTTTTATCAGCTGATGCTGCTTCTTGACTAGAGCAAATTCTCATTTCCCGCGTAGTCTGGGGATTCTTACAGTTAACCTCTTGAGCCTGGGTGGGTGCAATAGCAAGGTTAGTCAGTGGCATTGCTACAGCACCAACCATCCCCAACCATAAACCTAACTTCATAGCTACCTCCGGTGTGCCGTGTGTTTGTAGCTCGATTATAGACTATGTATTTCAGGTATCGACACGATCGGGTTTTTAAGGTAAAATTAAGGTTAACTAGAGTTTTATTATTAGCAAATTCTCTAGTTGGCAAACTAACGACTTAGACAATTATGGCACATCACCACGGACATCAACATCACGGACACGAACACCATCATGAACATGGTCCCGCTAATTATAGTCGGGCCTTTGCTCTAGGCACTGCTCTTAATCTAGGGTTTGTCTTAGTTGAAGTAATTTTTGGTTTTCAGGCTGATTCCGTGGCACTGCTTGCCGATGCTGGCCATAATTCTAGTGATGTCTTAGGTCTGATACTAGCTTGGAGTGCGAGTCTGCTTGCCCGTCGCCGATCGTCACGCCGCTACACTTATGGTTGGCGTCGTTTCTCCATAATAGCCGCCCTGTTAAACGCGACGCTGCTTTTAGTCGTTACAGGTGGCATTTCTTGGGAAGCGATAAGACGTTTTAGCGAACCAAGTCCGGTAGCGGGAGGTATAATGATTGCAGTAGCAGCTTTGGGTGTGGTCATCAACACGGCAACTGCTCTATTGTTCTTATCTGGGAGAAAGCAAGATTTAAATATTCGTGCAGCATTCATGCACATGGCGGCTGACGCGATGGTAGCCTTGGGAGTTGTCTTAGCTGGAATTGGTATTGTTTTAACTCACTGGCTGTGGTTAGATCCTGCTATTAGTCTAGTGATTAATGCCGTAGTCATTATTGGTACTTGGGAACTCTTGAGAGACTCCTTCAACTTGGCAATTGACGCCGTACCGGAAGGAATTGATTTGGTAGC
Source organism: Oscillatoriales cyanobacterium PMM_0019 (assembly GCA_949127975.1). Taxonomy (GTDB): domain Bacteria; phylum Cyanobacteriota; class Cyanobacteriia; order Cyanobacteriales; family CASBRB01; genus CASBRB01. Next base: position 1,229 of record CASBRB010000083.1, read on the forward strand.
TGTGCGAACTTATCTCAGCGAGCGTCCTGGAGTAGAGCAAGTCCACGACCTGCACATTTGGGGTCTGAGTACCAATTCTACAGCACTCACAGCCCATCTGGTAATGCCTTCGGGACACCCTGGTGATGTTTTCTTAACTCAGACGTGCCAAGAGCTTCACAACCATTTCGGCATTGAACATTCTACCATACAGGTAGAGATGGGCGATCCATCATATCCCTGTACTTTGGATTGCTGAACATCGCGTCTAAGGGATTAAATAGTACCGATCGCCAAAAAAGCGAGGTTGACACCACAAGTACGGAGAGTTACATTTAGAGTGACACTACCTTTTACTAAAATATGAGTTTTTTATCTCCAGTGAACGAAGTTGCTCAAAATCTAGAAACTAATCCCAACCAAAACCGGATTAAAAAATTAATTTATTTTGCTTGTAAGAAAGAATGGTTTCCGGATAAAACTGGTTTAAGTTCTCTATATTTACCAGTTCTTATTCAAGAATTACGTGAATTAAATCCAACGTTATCACACCTAAAGCATGTTTTGTATGGTGTGGTTATAAAAATTAATAAAGTTACAGAGTATTCATTAGTTGCTGACATTATTACTAAAGAAATGGAAAAACTGTATATTCCTTATAAACAACCAACTATAAAAGAATCGATTTCAGATGATTCCAATAGTTATATATTACAAATGGCTCCTATAAAGCGGGAAAAATTATTTGTTTTGGAGCTAGAGGATAATAACGAAAAACCGGGATTTCAAGCGACACTTGAGATTTTAGAAGCTAACAATCGAATTCCTATACGAATTGTGACTGGGTTGCCTTCAGCACTGGAGATTCTTGAAATATATGAGCATTGGAAATCAATTTATTGTAGCTTGGATGGGAATTCGAGACTGGAATTTACAGCAAAAACAGTTATTAATATTGACTCTACGGAGGGCATGGAGCAGTATTTTGACTCCGTTCAAAAGCTGAGAAGCCAACTTATTAACTGGTACAATTCCGAAGAATTTAGCCCGATTAGGGAGAAATTATTGGAAGAAGTAAACGAAAATGATGAAATTAGGATAATAATTCGTACCCACAACACCCGTCTGTGCCAACTGCCCTGGAATCTGGTTTTTGAGCCTTTTTTGAATCGTTACCGCCTGGTTGAACTGGTTTTTAATATTCTGGATATTAACAGGATTAAATCGGAAGCAATTCCAAATAAAAAAGTAAAATTACTATCTATTTTAGGTAAAGCTGATGAAGGAGAAACTGAAATATACCGAAAAAATATGGAAAACTTACCGGACTCAGAACTGTTATTACTATCATCGCCAAGTCGCGAACAAATAAGCAACCAACTTTGGGAGCAAGGCTGGAATATTATCTTTTTTTCTAGCCATATGTCTAGTCCTAGTGAAACCGATCGCATTTATATTAATGAAACGGAAATTTTGAACATTTGGGCATTAAAGTACGCGCTAACAAAGGCAATTGTCAGGGGGTTGAAGCTAGCAATTTTCAACTTTGGCGATGGACTGGGGTTGGTACGGGAATTAGCTTCTTTGCAGATTCCACAAATTATCGTCATGCGAGAGCCTGTGCCAGATGTGGTGGCACAAGAGTTTCTGAAGCTTTTTCTCAAAGCATTTTCGGGTGGGAAATCTTTGTATGCTGCGGTGCGGGAGGCACGGGAAAGGCTACAACCTCTAGAGACGGTGTTTCCTGGTGCAACTTGGATGCCAGTGATTTGCTCTAATTCTGACTCCGTACCTCTAACTTGGCAAGACTTGCGACTACCGCTGAA
>CASBRB010000084.1 GCA_949127975.1 Oscillatoriales cyanobacterium PMM_0019
AAGGCTAAACCGACAATCCCTACTGAACTCATCCACAAGCCAGTTACAGGCACAAACAACATGAAGAAGTGCAGCCAGCGCTTGTTGGAGAAGGCAATCCCGAAGATTTGTGACCAAAACCGATTGGCGGTTACCATCGAGTAGGTTTCTTCAGATTGGGTGGGGTTGAAAGCACGGAAGGTGTTGGCTTTGTCACCATCTTCAAAAAGCGTATTCTCTACCGTAGCACCATGAATGGCGCACAGTAAAGCTCCTCCCAAGATACCAGCCACGCCCATCATGTGGAACGGGTTGAGTGTCCAGTTGTGGAAGCCTTGTAAGAACAGGATGAACCGGAAAATGGCAGCTACCCCAAAACTGGGAGCAAAGAACCAGCCGGATTGCCCTAGGGGGTACATTAAGAAGACGGAAACGAAAACAGCTATCGGTCCTGTGAAGGCTAAAGCATTATAAGGACGGATACCGACTAAGCGGGCAATTTCCAACTGCCGCAAGCAGAAGCCAATTAAGCCAAAGGCTCCGTGGAGGGCGACAAATGTCCACAAGCCACCGAGTTGGAACCAACGGGTTAAGTCGCCTTGGGCTTCTGGTCCCCATAAAAATAGCAGGGAGTGTCCCATGCTGTTGGCTGGGGTTGATACGGCGACGGTGAGGAAGTTACAGCCTTCCAGATAGGAGGATGCTAACCCGTGGGTGTACCAGGAAGTAACGAAGCTGGTGCCTGTGAGCCATCCACCCAGAGCCAGGTAGGCGCAGGGGAACAGTAGCAAGCCGGACCAACCGATGAAGACGAACCGATCGCGCTTGAGCCAGTCATCGAGGACGTCAAACCATCCTCTAGAAGCTGGGGCGCGTCCTACTGCAATAGTCATTTTAAAACCTCTTGCTGTGAATCAAATCCTCAAGCTGCTGTTACAGCATATAACAACGTCGAAAGAGGAGTTAAGATTGTCTATATAAACAAAAATATCAGAAATTTTACAATTTGACACAAACTTTCTCAGAAATCTCTATGATGACCCTGTACTAACCGTTAAGATAAGCTACAGTACTGTAGCACTGTCTCTATATATAGCGGGTTCGTAGGGGCAAACCCCCTGTGGTTGCCCCTATATAAGCTCAATCAGACGGCTGGAGCAATCCAGACTCAACAACTTTAGATTCCCTTAAGCTTTCTTTCATGGCTGCACCAACAACATCCACAGATAACCGCGTTCTGCGTCAACCAATTTTAGGCTCTCGCCGATTCAGTAACTACTGGTGGGCGACAATTGTCTCTATAGGAGCCAGCGGCTTTTTGTTGGCTGGGCTTTCGAGTTACTTCAAGGTGAATTTTTTACCCTGGACTAACCCCACCCAGCTAGTCTTTGTGCCTCAAGGTTTGGCGATGGGGGGCTACGGCGTCGCTGGTTTGCTCCTGGCACTGTACCTGTGGCTGTCGATAATTTTAGATATTGGCTCAGGTTACAACGATTTCAACCAGGAAACTGGCGACATTCGTATCTTCCGTTGGGGATTTCCTGGTAAAAATCGCCAAATTGAATTGAACTTCCCTACAGAAGATGTCCAGTCAGTTCGAGTAGAGATCAAAGAAGGTCTTAACCCGCGTCGATGTATCTACCTGCGCGTTAAAGGACGTCGGGATATTCCCCTGACTCGTGTGGGAGAACCACTATCCTTGTCTGAACTAGAAAACCAGGGAGCAACTCTGGCTCGCTTCTTGGGAGTCCCCATCGAAGGATTGTAAATTTGGTGAACTAAATGCATAGAGAAATCCAACATTGGCTATTATTACTCGTATTCATTGGGGGGCTGGTCGTCGGAGGATGTGACACACAACAAGCAGCCTCCATTGACTCGCCAAGTTCCCCAACCCCTGAGCAAACCTCTGTCCCTGCTACTCAGGCTAGCAGTCCCCAAGTGAATAATAATTTACCCAGACTCGAAGGCAAAGCCACGGTGGTCATGACGGTTAAAGGATCGCCGATTACAATTGAAGTCGATGGCAATGATGCCCCCATCAGTGCTGGTAACTTCGTAGATTTAGTCCATCGGGGAGTATACGACGGGCTAGTGTTTCACCGCGTAGTACGCGATCCACAACCGTTTGTTGTCCAAGGTGGCGATCCCCAAAGCAAAAACCCGAAAGTTCCAGTGGAGAAATTAGGAAATGGTAGTTTTATCGATCCAGCAACCAGTCAACCTCGTTACATTCCCTTGGAAATTAAGCCAAAAGGGGCAGCTACTCCAATTTACAGCCAGACGCTGAATACTGCTGGCATTTCTAAACCACCTGAGTTGCAGCATAAGCGTGGTGCTGTAGCGATGGCTCGTTCGCAAGCACCCGATAGTGCTTCTTCCCAGTTTTACTTCGCTTTGGCAGATCTATCTTTTTTAGACGGTGATTATGCGGTGTTTGGGTATGTGACTGATGGTATGAAGGTGGTTGATAAGATTCAACAGGGCGATCGCATTGACTCGGCTAAGGTAACTAAAGGTCTCGAAAACCTCAAAACTGGCAAGTAGAGGATTTGCTCGACGTTCGACATGAAAGTTGTCGTCACTGGCAAACGGAAAAGTGCAAACGCGGATGTATCTGCGTGTATCTGCGTGTATCTGCGTTTCTCGTTCCCAGGCTCTGCCTGGGAATGCAGCTTTGGAGGCTCTGCCTCCACCCCTCGGGAAATTTCAGCAGTGTTAGGATCGCTTGACAATTCTTATTGAGAACAGAGTATTTACGGGATTACCAAAGCCGTGACTGCCACTACTACCCATCCTCTGACTCTAGAGGAGTTTCTTAAGCTCCCAGAAACTCAGCCTGCAAGCGAATATATCAACGGTGAGATTATTCAGAAGCCAATGCCTAAAGGAAAGCATAGTCGATTGCAGTTAAAGCTCTGCAATAGTATCAATGAGGTTACAGAAAGCAAAAAGATAGCGTATGCCTTTCCAGAACTGCGCTGTAGCTTTGCCAACCGATCGATTGTACCCGATATAGCAGTCTTCTCTTGGTCCCGCATTCTTTTTGATGCTGATGGGGAAGCTCCAAACGATTTTCTACTTTGCCCAGACTGGACAATAGAAATACTTTCACCAGAGCAAAGTTCAAATCGTGTAACTGGGAACATTGTCTTCTGCTTAGAGCATGGTTGCCAACTAGGTTGGTTAATCGATCCAAAAGATCGATCGATTTTGAGTTTTCAACCAAGTCAGCAACCAAATTTATTACAGGGTAGCGATCGCTTGCCTGTATTACCAGAAATTGATTTAATAGTAACAGTCAATCAACTTTTTGGATGGTTAAGGATGAGTGACTAGTCATATCAATGTTGCTGAGATTGTTGATGTTCTCTCAAAAGTTCGGGAAATCGATCGATATCTCTAGCAGTATACAAAGGGCTACCAGATTGCGCATCAAGGCGATCAACCAGCCGACAAAATGCTTCTTGATCGTCTCTATGTTCTAAAACATATTTTTTTAACTCTTGAATTGTCATACTCTGAAAATTAGGTTTCATTCAAAAATCTCCAGCTGACCTTGGGATAGATTTCAATTAGAGTTTCTTGACCTGCAAGAATAACGATCGGGACTTACGCACTGCCTCTATATATAGCGGGTTCGTAGGGGCAAACCCCCTGTGGTTGCCCCTATATATGCCAGTGTGCATAAGTCGTGATGATGTTTCCCATTTTCTTATCTAAACGCACTAAATTTACAGAGATATAGCCCGATCGTAACACATGAAATGATTGTAGTCACTGGCATTGGCTTAGTTTCAGCTCTGGGAAATCTAGATAGTACCTGGTGGCGTCTCATTGCCGGAGAATCTGGTATTCGACTACATCAACCTTTTCCAGAACTCAAAAGCAGCCCACTGGCGCTGATTGCTCAAACCCCAGCTAGCATCACTACCCTTACCGAGCTAGCTGTAGCATCAGCGCTGCAAGATGCCTCTCTGACAGCACCTTTGCCAGATTGTGGCGTGGTAATTGCCTCAAGTCGTGGCTCTCAAGCATCTTGGGAGCAACTGGCAAAACAGTATTATTATGGTTTGCACAGCGAAAAATCTAGATATTTTACTAACCCTGAGATAGATATCAGTAATTGGCTAGATACCTTGCCAAATCGGGCTGCTATCGCAGCAGCTCGTCAGATTAGCTCGACTGCACCAGTATTAGCACCGATGGCGGCTTGTGCTACAGGGATATGGGCTCTAGCACAAGGCTGTTCCCTGATTGAAACCGGGCAATGCCAGCGAGTGATTGCTGGTGCAGTGGAAGCGCCGATTACACCACTAACATTGGTAGGATTCGAGAAAATGGGCGCTCTAGCTGAAACTGGCGCTTATCCTTTCTCTCGGTGTCGGGAAGGATTGGTGTTGGGAGAGGGAGGGGCAGTCTTAGTGCTGGAATCTGCCGAGTTGGCTAGGCGTCGAGCAGCACCAATTTATGGTCAAGTTTTGGGTTTTGGCTTGACAGCGGATGCAATTCATGTTACTAAGCCAGAACCAGGAGGAAAAAGTGCGATCGCTGCTATCAAACAGTGCCTGGAGCGCAGTCACCTCTCCCCATCTGACATCGATTTTATCCACGCCCACGGCACAGCAACTCAACTGAACGATTTTCATGAAGCCCAGCTAATCCAAAAGTTGTTTCCCCAAGGCGTTCCCGTCAGTTCCACCAAGGGAGCCACAGGACATACACTAGGAGCCTCTGGAGCATTGGGGGTAGCTTTCTGTCTGATGAGCATGAAACATCAGTTGTTGCCCCCCTGTGTGGGATTAAAAGAACCAGAATTTGATTTAGATTTAGTGATAGCACCGCGTCGGGCTAAAGTTCTGCGTGTACTTTGTTTTAGTTTTGGGTTTGGGGGGCAGAATGCAGCGATCGCTTTAGGTTCGCTAGATTGAGAACAGAGTTTTTACGGGTTAAAGATGAGTGGCTAGTCAGAGAACACTGTTTCGTAGTACGCGCTTGAGCTAACCCACCCTACAATCATAAGCATTTAACATAGTACCATATTAGCTGCTGAACTGAGAATATTCATATCTAATCTATGTCAGTGAAAAACCCAAATTCTATGACTTTAACAGAAGAAATTCTTTCACATCTACCAGGGGATGTATTAGGAGGATTGCGTCGCACCGACAACCTCTGGCAAGCCATTAAGAAAAATACCGCACCCGTACCAGTAGTTGTTAAAGAAAGCCACCTACTTCTAGAAACCGTAGATTGGGATATTGTTATCTGCGGTGGCACGCTGGGTATTTTAATTGGCGCTGCCCTGCAAAGGCGGGGCTGGCGAGTAGCATTGATTGAACGCGGGATTTTGCGGGGTAGGGATCAAGAATGGAATATCTCCCGCCAAGAGCTAGAAGTTTTTTTAGAAATGGATTTACTTACAGAAGCAGAATTACAGCAAGCTTGTGTTACCGAATATAACCCAGCTCGCGTCGCTTTTCCAGGTAGCCCCGATATCTGGGTGCGGGATATTCTAAACATTGGGGTTTCACCAGTATTTCTGCTAGATACCTTAAAATCAAAATTTATTATCGCTGGTGGTAAGTTATTTGAAAACACCTGTTTAGACGGAGTAGTTGTGTACCCGAATGGCGTTAGGGTAGAAGCTAATGGGAACGTCTTTAATACCCGATTGCTGATAGACGCAATGGGGCATTTTTCTCCTATTGCCCAGCAAGCACGACAAGGGCAGAAACCAGAAGGCGTGTGCTTAGTCGTGGGTACTTGTGCTCAAGGGTTTCCTAAAAATGAAACTGGGGACTTATTTGTATCCTTCACACCAATACAGAATCAATGCCAATACTTCTGGGAAGCATTCCCGGCACGAGATGGCAGAACAACATATTTATTTACCTATATGGATGCTCACCCCAGACGCCCCAGCTTAGAGTTTATCTTTGAAGAGTATTTTCGTCTGTTGCCCTTATATCAGAATGTGGAACTTTCCCAGTTACAATTTCAGCGGGCGCTGTTTGGCTTCTTTCCCTCTTATCGGCAAAGCCCCTTAAGATTGCCCTGGAACCGCATTCTCCCAGTTGGGGATAGCAGTGGCTCTCAATCACCTGTGAGCTTTGGTGGGTTTGGTGCGATAGTGCGACACCTGAAGCGTTTAACCGAGGGGATTGAAGAAGCACTACAGAGCGACGCCCTCTCGCAGAATGCTTTGGCACTTCTGCAACCTTATCAGCCAAATATTGCCGTTACCTGGATGTTTCAACGGGCGATGAGCGTGGGCATTGAGCAAAAAGTCGATCCCAATCAAATTAACCAGTTGCTCTCGGCTGTGTTTCAAGCTATGGCAGAGTTGGGGGATGATGTACTACGTCCGTTTTTACAAGATGTCATCCAGTTTTCAGGGCTGTGGCGAACCCTCTCTAGTACCTCACTAATTCAACCAGGCTTAGTAATTCCCGTGATTCCACAGGTAGGAATACCAACTTTAGTGGATTGGCTGATACATTACATCAATCTGGGTGCCTACACTGCTTTGTATCCTTTCGGGCAGCGGATGATGCCATTGGTGAAAAAGTTGCCGCCAGTACAGCAATATTATTGCCGCCGATTGTTCGACGCTTGGAAATATGGCTCTGGTCTTTGAGTAAATTCCACTAAAATATTAATAACTGAGCCAGAGGTTATCTAGGTATGCAAGTACAAACCCCAAAACATCACTATACTCCGGAAGAATATTTAGCCCTAGAGGATGCGGCAGAATATAAAAATGAATACCGCGATGGAGAAATTCTACCTATGACTGGTGGAACTACAAATCACAATAAAATTGCATTGAATATGGCTGCCAACTTGAAATTTGCTTTAAGAGGGCAAACTTACGATATCTACATTGGTGATGTGCGCCTATGGATACCTCGTTATCGCCAGTTGTTCTTTCTCATTCCCTCCTTTAGCGATGGAACGAGAAACGAGAAGATTGTCGGCTCTGCCTCAAAGCTTTCGTTCCCAGGAACGAGAAGACTCCTGACTCCTGTCTCCTTACTCCCTACTCCTGACTCCTGTTCATTAAAAGGTGCGCTTCCACTGCCAGAGGGCACCAGCAGCACCGATCATCAGTATACCGAGGGTTGCAGGAGACTCGGGGATGGCGGTGGCACTGAAGTTAGAAACTGTCACAGTTGCTCTTCCGTTCAAGTTGTCTACTGTCTGCACCCGAAAACCAAATACATCTCCCGGAGCAACCGTCGTCGTGAAGTTCCCAGAACCAGTATCTAGAGTGGTGTTGTAAATATCAGTAGTTTGACCATTCAGTAGAAAAAGGAAAGGATCGTTTGAAGAACTATAATCAAGAGTTGAATAATTCCACGAGAAATTTACCTGTTCGAGCTTATCTGCGGTGATAGTGTAGTCGGTTGTTCCCAAGTTACCGCTCTGGTTATCGCCCCCAGTTAGCGTTATTTGGAAAGGAGCAGCAGAAGTGTTTATAGAGCCATCGGCACTCGTGTTATTTAACTTCCAGTTGTTAGTACTGTAATAGCCTAGAAATGCTGCCTGTGCTGAATTAGCACCAATAGTTGCCACAGAAAGAGCAACAAATACAGTAGTCATGCCGAGTTTTGCCGCTAACTTCATTTATCAACCCCCCCAATTTGGAATGTTACTTGTGTTTGTTGGATTTTTTTGCCTAAGCCTTGCAGTAAAATGACCGATAAAAACGCTTACTGAGCTTGAACCTGAAAACCGAGAATACGCCTTACTGGATTATTTACTGGATTCGGCTCTGGAAAGGTATTAGCTGCATAAGAGTTAATGCCGTAGGTATTCACAGTCAAAGTTTTGCCATCAGCACTAATGTCAAGAGTGGCGTAGTTGAAGGTATCCGGGCTGTAAAAATCTACAGGTTGGCGCAGAGTATTTGCATTGGGATCTCCCTCGCGGAAAACATTCTGAAGTCCAGGAAATTGAGAGTCTAAACCAATGGGGTTAACTCCACTGCTCTGCTCCTTGCTAGCAACGGTATTTGCCAAGCTTTGAATATTGGAAAAGCTATGATCGGTAACTGCATCGGGACCACCTGCGCCGATCGGACCAGCAACGATTAAAAAGGTATTAGGGACAACAACACGGCCTGCACTAGGGTTGTTGATGTCCTTAAAATACGCTAGTTCGTTAGTCCGGACTTGGTGGTCATCGGTGGAGAGAAAGACAACATTTTTAATGTGATTATCGGCAATATACTTGAGCAGTGCATTGCGTTCAGCTCGATAACCACCCATCCATGACTTACCGCCGTCGCTTACTGTTCCGAGAGTAGCAATTGTTCCCAACTGACCGATTTCATCAATCGGTGAAGAAATAGCAATAACTTTCCAGGTTGTGCCATTAGCTTGTGCTTGCAACAGCGTTTTTTCCAACCATGCAAGTTGACTTTGACCTAACATGGTACGATTGGGGTTGTTAGCACGCGGACCTACATCATCAGCCCCTGCTGCTGTCTTCATCCGAATGTCACGATAGGAGCGATCGTCCAGATTAATAAAAATACAATTAGCGCCCCACTGTTGAGCGAAAAATAACAATTGCGTGTTATCTGTCCGAGGGTCGCTAGAGATGGCAATCTTTCTTTCTAGAATTGGTTGGTAGTCGCTGTAGGCTTGCTCTAAAAGGTTAAACACCGGAGTTTTGTTGATATACGTGCCAGTAGTATTGACATCAAACTGTGGATTAGTAGCATCAACGCCAGCGCCAGGAGGGCTTCCAGCGGGCGCACCACCGTTAATAAACTGCTTATTAAGCTCGTGATTATCTAGAAGGGTATAGTGTCCGCTAGCAGAAAATAAAGTTTGTAGGCTTGGGAAACCTCCACTCTTGACGGGTGTTAAGTTTTCCAGGTACTTGCGGTGGTAGTCAGCTAAAGCTTGAGCGGGTTTAGTCAAAGGATCGGCTGCTGCTGGAGATATAGCGCTTTGCGTTTCATAAATGGTATCTCCCAGGAAAACAAAGAAGTCTAAGTTGAGGTTGCTAAAGTTCTGGAGCGATGAATAAGGACGCCATTGACCGTCTGCGTCTCCGCTAAAACCAAAGTGGACAGCAACCTGTTGATTTCTTGGAGGTGCTGTTTTGAATGTACCTACTGGACTTATATAAGCTGCATTGGTTGACGCAAAGCGGTAGTAGTATCGCGTGCCACTCTGTAAACCTGCAACTTGGCTTTTCCAGGTGTAGTCTTTGTTGGCGTTAGTTGTACCTTTAATTGTGGATACAATATTGCTGAATCCTGAATCTGCGGCGACTTGCAATGTTAAGTTAACAGCGCTAGTCGGCTGGGTTGTATCTGTTGCCCGCGTCCACAAGACTACACTGTTAGTAGTAGCATCACCAGCACCTACCCCATTGTAAACGATATCAGCCCGAACCAAAGTTGGGAAAGTCGTTCCTAAACTTGCTGTTACCCCTGTTGTTACGCATAGGGATATGAAGCGACTCCGAAATTTAGCTACTTTTGTATTCACTACCATAAATTTCATCACACTAAAAGCATAAGCGATCTTTATCTTACACGCTCGCATTTTAGTTTTGGGTTAAGAAAAGAATAAGATATCTTTAAAAATTATATTTGAAAGTAATCCTACAGCCCATCAGGGGTTAAAACCCCTGGCTACTCCCTTCCCGTCATTTTCTGGCGGGAAGGGAGTAACTATTGTCAGAATTATTTAATATCTAGGTATACTTCTACATGGTAATGTTGGGTTTCGCTATCGCTCAACCCAACCTACAATAACTACTAAAGTCCTTACTACGAACCTATGAGGACAAAAATTAGTTGTAGGTTGGGTAGAGCGTAAGCGAAACCCAACATAAACCCACAGGGGTGATTTTGGGTTTCGTTCCTCAACCCAACCTACAAATATATAGCAACCGCTTTGGCGGTTGCTATACTACCAGGGATAAGGAATATAATCTTTGAGAAAATAGCCATACATGGGTGTATTCAAGTTTTCAATACCTTGTACAATTGGATCGTAAATTCTTGCCATGCCATCCAGCACATCTAAAGGTGTGTAAACCCCTCTTTCTGTTTGTAGCCGAGTTTTTTTGGGATAGGGGTTTTCATCCGAGATCCAACCCGTATCAACACTATTCATAAAAATATTCGCTTGAGCATAATCAGCAGCGGATGTCCGGGTCATCATATTTAATGCCGCTTTCGCCATATTGGTATGGGGATGGTAGACTGTTTTGCTATCCCGGTTAAATTGTCCTTCCATTGCCCAAACGTTAATAATGAAGCGACGTTCAAAGGCCGATCGCATCAGCAAGGGCTTCAGATTCCTATTGAGAATGAAGGGGGCGATCGCGTTGAAAAGTTGTACTTCTAGCAATTCAACGGTACTGACTCGATCTAGTTTGAGCAGCCAGCTATTGATGGAACGAAGATCCAGTGGCTGTCCGTCTGCGTCAAAGGGTTGGATTGAACCATCTCCATTTTCTAAAAGGGGTACATATCTGCCAATTGTTGCACAAAAGCTTGATGTTCAACACTTGCGAGTCCTTGTTGTAAAACTTCTAAAACATCAGCTATATTTCTCGCTAATAAAGCAGATTTATCTAACCATAATCCAGAAAAAACTTGAGAGCAAATTATACCATTAGCATTTGTCGATCGCGCTATATACTCCCCTGCTTGTAAGCAAAACCAATCGATATCCTCCTCCAAAACTCGCCAAACTAGATATTCTTGTACCCCACTACGGCGATAAACTTTGAGTTTTTGATGCATATCTATAGAAGCACTACTAGCAGCGATTTCCACAATTAATTCTGGCGCACCCTCCACATAATCATCTTCGCTAATTTGCGACTGCCCCCAATGTTTAATTCTCAACAATACATCCGGTTGCGGTTCGTTATCATTATCGAGGCGGACTGTGGCATTATTAGCTGAACCTACACCAGGGGTTGCTGCCCAATAATTGCCCAACCATGTCGCGATGATAGAGTGGGGTTCTCCGTGTCTCTCAATTCGTAAGGGGGATGACATATAAACGATTCCTTCAATCAATTCTGCCTTTTTCACATGGGGCATCGCCTCGTACCGACGCTCAAATTCGGCACGGGTGAGCTTGTCGCCGTTTTCTAAAGGAGGAATAGTTACCTTGGGAGAAATTACCCCAGGAGATATCATAAATTTTTCTTTATTTTTGTGATTCATTTTCATTATTACATATTCGCTGTACGCCAGAATAAATATTAAAACGTTCCTCGCGCAAAAACCCAACTAGGGTAATTCCAAACTCAGTCGCTAGTGCCACTGCTAAACTACTGGGAGCGGAAACAGCACACACAATCGGCACTCCAGCGACGAGACATTTCTGCAAAATTTCAAAACTAGAACGCCCACTCACCATTACAATTCGCGAGTGCAGTGGCAAGTACCCAGCTAACAGCGCCCAACCCACTAACTTATCCAGAGCGTTGTGACGCCCGACATCTTCCCGTACAGCTAAAAGCTGCCCTTCGGTATCAAATAAGGCTGCCGCGTGTAGCCCTCCTGTAGATGCAAAGATGCGCTGGGCTGCCCGCAGCTTTTCGGCAAGGGTGTAGAAAATCTCTACTTTTACCTTAGGCTCCGGAGGAATAACGGGGCAACCCCGCAGTCGCAAAGATTCCAAGCTGGTTTTCCCGCAGACACCGCAGGCACTGGTAGTGTAGAAGTGGCGTTCCAATGTTTGCAGATCTGGTAAAATTCCGCTGGCTAGTTCTATATTAACTATGTTGTAGCGATTCTCGATCGCTACGCCCAAATCTACACAGTGAGTCATCCGGCTAATATCTTCTCGGCTGCTTATCACTCCCTCACTGTAGAGAAATCCAGCGGCTAGCTCAAAATCATTACCTGGGGTGCGCATGGTAATAGCAACATTACGCCGTAACCCACCAGCAACCAAGCGGATTTCTAGGGGTTCCTCTGTGGCAAGATAATCTAAGTGTGGGCGAATTTGACCATTTTCTACCACCCAGACTGTTGCTTTGGTTTTACTTTGCGGTATGCTATTTTTAGAGGTTTTTGTCGGTTGCACGTTGTTGGCGATCGCTAATCCTGTTAGTGATTATAGTCCGTTTTAACGGACTTGCGCTATTAGCCTCCGGTTTAAACCGGAGGCGGGCTCAAAGGTGGCTCTCTCGTACTTAGCATATGTAGGGGCAACCACAGGGGGATTGCCCCTACGAATCGCTATATGTAGGTAAGGATTGTAGGTTGGGTTGAGGAACGAAACCCAACATGTTAGCTTTAAACGTTGGGTTTCGCTCTGCTCAAGATTTATTGCGATAAAATGGAAGTAAAGTTATCTATGTTTACTCATGGTATCCTTTCCAGATTTACTATGGCATTATAATCAGGAATACCAGAAACTTGCGATCGCCTACACCTATCCAACAACACATTCCCCTCTGGCCAGTGAACTTGCAAATTTCTAGGTAAAATAGGCGCTATGTAAATCCGCCCACGATATTCACCGCTCTTATTCTTTAGGATAACAGCTTCCCCATCCTTTAAACCTAGCTTATTAGCATCATAAGAACTCATAAGAATCGCTTCCCTTACCGCACCAGTAATCGAGTCTTTATTCTCCTGAATCATGCTATTAAACTGCTTACCCCGGCGCGTCGTCAGTAAAAAAGTGCCCTCTGGCAATTCCATTAGCGGCAAAGACACTGACGTGAAATGAGCTTTGCCATCCGGTGTAGGGAAATTCCAATCTTGGCACAGGTGCGGTCCCCCATATTGTAATTGGTCGCCAGCTTGGTTAAAATGTTGGATGCCATCGTAAAAGGGGACAACCTTAGCAATTTCTTCTCGGATAGCAGGTGTACCGTCAAAGTGCAGTTTATCAGCGATATCTGGTTGAACTCTTCTAGCAATTTCCATCATTACTTCCCACTCCGAACGCGCTTCACCAATCCGGCGTCCGGGAATTTCCGGGCTGAAGATAATTCGGCGCTCGGTGCTAGTAGATGTCACTCCACCCGGCACCTCGTAGCGGGTGGTTGCTGGTAGCAGTACCACTGTATCGGCTGGCTCTACGAGCATTTGGCTAGAGAGAACAATATCTACGTGTACTCGTAGGGGCACTCGCTCCAAAGCTGACTCTACATATTCACCATCGGGCAATATTTCCAAGAAGTTGCCACCTATAGAAAATAACACATCTAACTGCCCTTCATAGGCACAGTCAATCATCTCAGTGGCACTCATCCCTTGGCTGCTCGGCACTTCAAAACCCCACACCTTACTTAATTCGGCAGCATTTTCTGGGGTAATCGGCTTGCCCCCAGGATAAGCTGTAGCGTAGGCTCCCATCTCTGCCCCACCCTGAACCCCAGAATGTCCCCGGATGGGCATTAGCCCACACCCTTCCCGACCAACAAATCCTTTAGTTAAGGCTAGGTTAATGATAGCTTTTACATTATCTTCGCCGAATTCATGTTGGGTAATCCCCATGCTCCAGACAAACACGGCAGTTTTGGCTTCCCCTACCATCTTGGCAAAGGCGTACATTTCATCGCGAGTAGCTCCAGAGATGCGCTCTAATTCCTCCCAAGTTTGAGCATCAAGCGTCGAAGAGAGTGATTCAAATCCAGTAGTGTGTTGCTCGATGAACGATCGATCTAGCCAGTTGTTGGCTATCATATGTTTGAGAGTGCCATTGATGAAAGCTATATCGCCGCCTACGTTTACTAGGAAAAAGCTAGAGGCAAATTTGGTGCCAAATAGGGCGCTCTCTGGGATTAAAGGCACCCAGTAGCGTTCCATCCCTGGTTCCCGGTAGTTGTTGATTACCACTACCTTGGTATCTGCTTTTTTGGTGTAGTAAAGATACTTGACGGTTACTGGCTGATTATTGGCGACGTTGGAACCGATGAATACTAGCAAATCGCTGCCAATCCAATCTTTATAGGAGCAGGTAGTGGCGGCTACACCCAAAGCGGATTTTAGTGCCACAGTGCTAGGAGAGTGGCACAAGCGAGCGGCATTGTCGATGGAATTGCTGCCCATTGCTCGTACTGCCTTCTGGGTGGCGTAATAAATTTCGTTGGCTATCCCCCGGCTAGTTAGGTAGAAGCCCATACGGTTGGGATTGGTGGCACGAATTCGCGAGCTAATTAATTCTAAAGCTTCATCCCAGCTAACTTGGCGGAATCCTTGCTCCCCTCGTTGTCGCACCATCGGGTAGGGCAACCGCCCCAAGTCGCGCAATTCGCTACTGCGCTTACCCTGCAACTGCTCCACATCTGCCAAAATTTCAGGGTTGAAGGCTGGCATGGTGTTGAGCCGCAACAGCCGCATCCGGATGTTGCACAGGTGTATCCCCTCTAAAGTCCAGTCTTTCATGCCGCTTGTCCCCAAAGCACAGCCGTCACAGACTCCTTGATTGAGGATGCGCCAAGCATAGGGCAACTCGTCTAAGTTTTCCCAGAAGGCTCTCCAGCCTTCGTAGTAATTGTTGGGGTGCGGTTCGCCGATACCAAATGGTTTCCAGCTAGCCCACAGAGATGGGTCCCAGCCTGGTTTAGGTTTTTTTAACATATAGCAGGAGTCAGGAGTCAGGAGTCAGGAGTCAGGAGTCAGGAGTCAGGAGTCAGGAGTCAGGAGTCAGGAGTCAGGAGTCAGGAGTCAAGCCCTTACTGTGACTGGATTTGAGATTGAGAGAAAGTCCTAAGGACTAAAATTCATCTGCGTTCATCTGCGTTCATCTGCGGCAAGCATTACTGTGACAGGAGCGTGAGATTGAGAGAATGTCGTAACCGCCAAGGCGGTTGCTATAGTTAAAATTATGCACTGTTTTAGCTCAGTTGTGGTTAAAATAGTATTTTCAGGACTTACCCAGCTATACTACTTATGGTGGATATGGAAAGCCAGGGAACATTTCAAGACTGTAGCCCCTTGAATTTATTAGAGCAATGTGATAGTTCTGAAGTTAATGGCTACTTACAAATAGTTAGCGGTCAAGTTTACTGGTGGATTTACTTTGACCGTGGTAAAATTGTTTATGCATCTCATTCAATTGAACCATTAGAACGGCTGGAGCGTCATTTACGCCGTCTCGGTCATAAAATGACGGATATTCTTAAGAAAACTTATAAGTCGGTACAGCTCAGTTTTTCAAAGCAGTCAGAGCAATTATCTAGAAATATAGATTACTCAATTGTTTGTTCTTTGTTAACTAAAAAACAGCTAAATCATACTCAGACAACAGAACTAAATGAGGCAATATTTAAAGAAGTTATTGAAAGTTTGTTGTGGGTGAGAACAGGAAGTTACGAATTCTCTTCTGAGAGAATAGAAGTGCCATTAGTAGGAAGATTTAGTGTTAGAGCAATAACAGCAACGATTTTTGCTAAAGACTGGCGAGTTACCACTAACGTACCATACAGCGATAATCAAACTAGAGCAATTGGGACAAGAGCTTCCCGAGAAGTGGCAAATAAGGTTTTAAATCAGCGGGAAATATTCCTTGGTGATGCCAACATTGTAGGGACAAACTACTTAACCGCCTATGGACCACTGTACGATCACCAAAAGCAACTCAATCCCTCAGCAGCAAAACCAATCGGGATGATTTATGTGGGTGAACCAGAGACGGGGGTACAAGAAAGCCAGCGCAATCTAGAATTTATAGGTTATGAACTTGGGGGAATGATTTTGCTACTGGCTGGGGTAGTGGCTGTGCCAATTGCTCGCTCCTTCTCGCAACCACTGCGCCGCTTAAATGATTTTGCTAAAGCTGTGGCAACTGGAGAGCCAGGGGTACGGTTGAAGACTACGGAGCGTCAAGATGAGATTGGCGTTCTCTCTCAAGAGTTGAACCAGATGGCAAGCAGTATCGAGGCTAACTTAGAAGCAGTTCGGCGACAAGAGGAGCGATCGCGCCTATTGGCTAATATTACCTCCCGCATCCGCGAATCTCTCAAATTAGAGGATATCCTGAATACAGCAGTTAATGAAACGAGAGTGGGATTTAAAAGCGATCGAGTGATTGTTTACCGTTTCGATTCAGCTTTATTGCAATCTCTTATTAAGAGTAGACAACCATCCAGTATAGACGGATATCCACAAAGCCAACTAGAGCCAGTAGAGCATCCCCCCGTGGATGTGGTACCTCAAAGCCAGAAAAACACCATTTTGGTGGTAGATGACTCAATTAACGTTCGTCGCTTTTTAGCATTAACCTTAGAAAAAGCCGGATATCAAGTAGAAGAAGCAAAAGATGGGCAAGATGCCATTGACAAAATTATGGGAGGATTGAAAGTTCAAGCAGTTATTTGTGATATTGAAATGCCACGACTGGATGGGTATGGTTTTTTAAGCCGTGTGAAATCAAACCCTGCTTTTAGTCAATTGCCTGTGGCTATGCTCACCTCTCGCAGTGGCGAAAAACATCGCCGACTAGCGATGAACTTGGGTGCAGCAGCTTATTTGTCTAAGCCCTACGCAGAACCAGAATTACTAGAAACTCTGAAAAGATTATTACAAATCAGGACTTACGCATAGATCCTATTCGTAATAATTGTAGGTTGGGTTGAGGAACGAAACCCAACATCACCACTGTGGGTTTAGGTTGGGTTTCGCTATGAATAATTGTAGGTTGGGTTGAGGAACGAAACCCAACATCACCATTGTGGGTTGATGTTGGGTTTCGCGATGAATAATTGTAGGTTGGGTTGAGGAACGAAACCCAACGTCACCACTGTGGGTTGATGTTGGGTTTCGCGATGAATAATTGTAGGTTGGGTTGAGGAACGAAACCCAACATCACCATTGTGGGTTTATGTTGGGTTTCGCTATCGCTCAACCCAACCTACATCTGCTAGAATGGATATCAGTTGAGGAACGAAACCCAACATCACCTAAACAACTGAGCGCAACTGTATAAAAATTATGGCTATTTTTTCTCCCCTGAGAACCCGACGTTTGGCAGCCCGTAAAGCCGAAGTTACCCAACAGCTAATTGTGTTTCGTCTCCAGCAGGAATGGTTTGCTCTACCTATCAATGCTGTACAAAAAGTTTTGCCCATGCCTAATGTTTACGGAGATCCCCAGGCAACAGGGGTAAGTTTAACTATTTATCAAGACAAGGAATTATTAGTAGTAGACGTAGGGCGTCGGATTTTTCGAGAACCGCCAAAATCGGCGAATCAGGACTAAAAAGACACTAAGATACAACGCTTCTTACTGATTGTAAAAAGTTTTCAAGGAGAATTAGTTGGTTTACCGCTCGATTCGCCACCTTCACTGCGCCGTGTACCTGAATCTGCTTTTGTACCTTTACCATCAGGTTATATCACCGAGGCAAATATTCAGTGTGTGAGTGTATTAATGATTCAAGGTAAAGATGAACCACCGATTTTTATACTCAACCCAGAGCAGTTAGTGCAACCACATCAAATAGTAATATAAATTAATCCGAATAGGTTCTATAATAATGGCAGGAAAACGATACCAGTTTCGCCTTTCTCAGGAAGACGAACAATTAATCAAGGCAAAATTTGGACTGGATACCCTCAACAATCTGACAGTTAAACGTCTACTGCTGTCACCAGACGGCTATATTACAGATGCCGTCAGTAGTAATCAAGATTCTACAGCAGAGTCACTAGCACAACAAGCAGCAGAGATAGCTGTCACCAGCCTAGAGCAGTCTCTAGCCCTAGAGGAAATCGTCAAGCGGCACGTTGAAGCCTTGCGTCCAGAATTAATAGATGAAGTCAACCATCTGATGGCTAATGTAGATAATACTATTCAGAAAGAATTGCTGGGGGAGTAGAACGCCTGAGAGCAGATAATGAAGCTCTCAGGCAGAAGTTGAAAAAGGCGCAAGACCGCTTTAAGTCACTCAATGACGCTATAGATCATAAAGATGGGCTAATTGTCCAACACTACCAAGGCAAGATTGCTGCTGAGCAGAGGGTGATAATGGTTGCAGATGCTGTGAGTGAAAATCAACTCATAAAAGAAGCCAACGAGCAGCTCACCCGCCAGTTGGCAGATGCCAATACTGAGTTGGAAAGTCTGCGCGAACAGTCCCGTGAGTTGGCACCCACATCCCCAGAACCTGTTCAACTGCTCGATCGACTTCAAGGTAAACTTCCCAATAGCACAGCTAGTCTAAGGGATGTAGAGGTGATTTTGGAATTGCTCTCTGGCGAATAGCTCTACTATATATAGCGGTTCGTAGGGGCAAACCCCCTGTGGTTGCCCCGATATATGCCCAGCCTGCTACAGTACTGTGAATTACACTTTTTCGCGATACAGCGGTGCGTAGGGGCAAACCCCCTGTGGTTGCCCCGATATATGCCCAGCCTGCTACAGTACTGTGAATTGCGCTTTTTCCCGTTGCTCTCTTGTCTACATCCTAAGATTTTAGTATATTATTACTATAGAG